>CAZHDQ010000041.1:0-11517 GCA_964531595.1 uncultured Anaeromyxobacteraceae bacterium | reverse complement strand
CGAGTTGTTCGTGATGTCCCAGTGCCCCTATGGCGTCGAAGCCGAAAACGCCTTTTTGCCGGGGATCGAGGCTCTGGGAGATGCCGTTTCGTTCCGGCTGGACTTCATCGGCGACGAGGTCGAGCCTGGTCACTTGATGTCGATGCACGGGGACAGCGAAATCGCCGGCGACTTGCTGCATGCCTGCGCTTTCCAGTCGGACCCGGTGACTGCCCGGAAACTGGTCCTGTGCATGAACCAGGATTTTCAACTGATCCCCGAGAACTTTTCGACATGTGCCGGCGAGTTGGGTATCGACCCGGCGCCGATCCTGGCGTGCGCGGACGGCGAAGTAGGCCAGGACCTGCTGCTGCGGTCGTTCAACCGATCGGACGAACGCGGCGCCGATGGATCGCCGACCTTGCTGATCGCCGGACAGCCATACGAGGGGCCGCGGACAACGGAAGGGCTGATGCGGGCCGTTTGCGGGGCATTCACCGAAACGCATCCCGCCGTTTGCGACACGGTGCCCGAACCGGCGCAGATCCCGTTGAAGGTGATCACGGATGCGCGCTTTCCGGAATGTGCCGAAATGGCCCGTGTGGGAATTCGGCAGTTAACGGCGCTGTTTCCGGGGCTTGTGGCCGAGGTCTTCGACTACATCTCGCCCGAAGGGGCCGCTTTGTACCAGACGATCCAGGGTACCGAACAGCGTTTCCTGCCGGCGTTCCTGTTCGGGCTCGATGTTGAAAAAGACCCGGCATGGCAGCAGATCAGCGGCTACATCGTGTCGGCGGGCGACTGGCGTGTCCTCAGCGTCGACGCCCCCTTCGACCCGACCGCAGAGATTTGTGACAACGGCATCGATGACACCGGAAATGGCAAGGTCGACTGCGAGGACGAAACGTGTGCACCGCGGCTGGTCTGCCGCAAACCAACCCTAGGTACCCTGGACCTGTTCATCATGTCGCAGTGTCCTTATGGGACCCGGGCGGTCGACGCGATGCGCGAGGTTTTGGATGCGTTCGGGCGATCAATGAAGTTCCGGATCCACTACATCGCCAACGAGGTCGAGGCGGGCGAATTCGCGTCGCTTCACGGCCCAGGCGAGGTCGCTGAGGACATCCGGCAGTTGTGTGCCATCCGGCACTACTCGAAACAGCACCGCTATCTCGATTTCCTGTGGTGCCGGAACGGGGCACCCGACGATGACTGGCGTGCTTGCGCGAAGGGGCCGATCAAGGCGACTGTCATCGAAAAATGTGCCCTGGGCGGCGAGGGGCGTCGCCTGCTGTCGGCGTCCGCGAAGGTTGGGAACGACCTGGGAGTCAACGGCAGTCCGACCTGGCTCGTCAACAACCATCGCGTGTTTTCGGGGGTGTCGTCCGAGGATATTCGTGCCGGCTTCTGTGCGGCCAACCCGGCCGAAAAAGGTTGCGAGAAGACGTTGTCCGATGCCGAGGACGTGCCGATAGGTGCCTGCCAGATCCCCTGACCAGACCGGCGTGGCGAATCGGTTCATTCCTGTGGAACCAACCTAGTCAGGCTGTCCTTGTCAACCGACAGGCGAACCGGCAGGCGATCAGACCATGGGGGTTTTGGGCTGGGTGCGTGAGGCGGTTGGTTCATGATAGTCTTGCCCTGAAACGTCGAGGAGAACCAATGCGGATTCAAGCGTGTCTGTTGATGTTGGCGATGTTCATGGCCTGCGGTTCCATCGATGAACGCGCCGATCCAGGGCCTGGTTTTCCGGATGTCATCGAGGATGCCGCTGGCGATGCTGCGACGGACCCCGGGGATGCGGGGCAAGACGTGTCGGCGGACCCTGGGGATGCGGGGCAAGACGTGTCGGCGGACTCTGGGGAGGGCCCTTCGGTACTGGAAGGACCGGTCGTTGATGCCCATCCGGGGGCGTTTGCCCGTATCAGCGGGTTCAAGACCGTCGTGTCTGGGTTCGATGTGGGGGCGAACCTGTCCAGGGAGAAGGTGGACGGCCCGGTGACTCTGGAAAAAGTGGGCTTCCTGGGTGCCCTGGGCACCGGCAATGGCCACGTCTTCGGGCAGGTTGGGTTGGCGACGCCTCTGAACACGCTGCACAGCCTAGTCGGGCCGACCTACGAGCGTCGTCCCAACTTCTTCGGTGACTATGCAGTCATGTTGGCTCCGTCTGGTGTCGACTTTGTCCCGTTCGAACAGGAATGGGCCGGACGCAGCCTGTCTGCACCGGTTGTGTTCACCGAAGGGCGCCTGGGCGGCTTGCTCCTGCAAACGATCGACTTCGCGCCTCCTGCGGATTCTGGCGATGCCCGGTACTGCTTCGTACGGTTGCTGACGGTCCGCAACCTGGGGCAGTCGCTCGTCGCGGACAGCGCCTTGCGCGTTATGGCTTACAAAAAGGTCCCGACCCCTGAGGACGGTGTGCTGGTTGAAAAGTCTGGGACACGGTCGCTGACGACGCGATTCGCTCAGACCGGTGCGGTGGCCGCCGAGCGGACCCTGACGATGGCGGTGGGGGCGCTGGAGGCCGGCGAGGACCGGGTGTTCACCTTGTTTCACTGCGCGACCGAGGGGGAGGGGCCCGTGCCGGTTCCACAGGGGGACCCAGGCGACTGGTTGGACAAACTGGCGCTGGCATATGGGGACTGGGATGCCGGGTTGGTCCAGGTGGATGTGCCCGAGCCCTGGGTTGCGGATTTCCTGGACGGCATGAAGATGACGCTGAAGGTCCAGACGGCGTCGACCGGTGCGACGTGCCCGATGTCGGAATACACGCGGACCTGGGCGCGCGACAATATCGGGCCTGTGATGGCACTGCTGGACCTGGGCGCCCACGAGGATGTCGAGGGCATGTTGGACTACCTGTACGCGGCGATCCGCTACAGAGGCGACCTGGGCAACTCGTACGCCGCGGATCTGGACCCGACCGGCGCCCCCGAACCCCCGGATTGGGAATCGCTGGGGACGCTGTCGGCGAAGGAATCGGCCGAGACCCCAAGCTACATGGTGATCATGTACGGCCTGCACTACCGATTCACCGGCTCGCTGGACCGTGTGGCCGAGCGCTGGGGATTGCTGCGTCGCTGTATTTTCGACGTGGCGTTCGGCCCCGACCACCTGCTGTCGTTTACAGGCGACGAGACGTTTCGAACAGCCATGAATGTAGCGTTCGGGCTTTCATTGGAATACCCGCACCATGAGCAGTCGTGGTCGGCGAACTCGTCGGCGCTGTGGCTGGGCGCGGCGCGGGAATTCGAGCGGCTGGCTGCGGCCCAGGCTCTAGACGACCAAATTGACGAAATTTTGGCGTTATCCGCCGACGTCGAATCCTCGACTGTGACGCACTACATCGGCGAGGACGGCTGCTTGGCGTCATTCATCGACCAGCCTACGATGGACGTCTATCCACCGTTCGAGGACGTGTCGCTACAGGTGACTTGGTCCGGCTGGAAGAATGGCGATGACCCGATCGCCGTTGCCAACGTCGCGTGTCTGGTTGATCGATTGTCCCGCGAACCTGGCGTGCTGCAAAGCGACCTGCACCCAGATTACCTTGACATGTTCGATGGCTACGACGAAGGCATCTATACCGGGATGTTGCCGGGATATACGTTGGCGGCCCTGACTGACGTTGGCCACCCCGATGCCGGGGCGGCGTTGCAAGCGGTCCGTCAGTCGCTTGACACATCGGGTAATCTGCAAGAATACATGCTGTTCCAGGAACGAAAAGGCCTGTCGCTAATCTACGACCAAGTCGGCACGGTTGGCGACTATACGGCCAAGTTTCGCCCCTGGGAGGGTGGGATTGTCGCGGACGCGGTATTTCGGTACCTAGTCGGGCTGCGGCCGGACGCCGTGACGAACACGCTGGACTTTCGTCCCCACCTGCCCGCGGGCTGGGACCGGATGGCTTTTGCCAATCTGCGGGTGGGGGCCGGACGCTACGACTTGGTGGTCGAACGTGATAAGGGCGCCGTTGTGGTGACAATAGCGTCCCGCGCACCGACCGATGCGACTGTGACCGTCCGATGGGATGCGTTCGATGGCTTTCCGCCCGGCTTCGCGGTGAATGGGGCGCCGGTCGACGAAGTTGACATCACGCGGTTTTCGCACTTCGGCCAGGCGTCGGCTCGGACGCCTGCGATCACCCTGGCGGCCGGCGGTTCGATCGCGGTTCGCGCGCTACCGGGAGATTGTTGCAAGTGAGAGGCGACCGATGAACCCACTTTTGGTGGACGAAGCGGCGGTCTTGACCGTTGCTCAGGTGTCTCGGCAGATCAAACTGTTGCTGGAGGACTCGTTTCCGCGCGTCCGGGTTCGGGGCGAGATCACCGGGTACAAGAAAGCCGCATCCGGCCACGCCTACTTTAGCCTGGCGGAACGCGATGTCGGTGGACAGACTCTGAAACTCGACTGCGTCCTGTACAAGTTTTCACGGGCGTCTTCCCGCGCACTTCGTGACGGTGACCTGATCGTGGCGGCGGGACGGGTCACCGCATGGGGCGGGGCCAGCCGCTACCAGTTGGTGGTCGAGCAGATTGATGATGCAGGGGAAGGCGACCTGTTGCGTCGCCTCGAGGTGCTGAAGCGGCGGTTGGAGGCGGAGGGCCTGTTCGACCCCGCGCGCAAGGTGATACTGCCGTTCCTGCCGCGAAAGGTCGGTGTTGTGACATCGATGCGGGGCGCCGTGCTGCGCGACATCGTCAGGACGTTGTGGGCGCGCTATCCGATCCCGGTGCTGGTCGCAGATACCCTGGTTCAGGGTGAAAGTGCGGCGGCGGGGATCGCGGCAGGCATTGCCGCCCTGGACGCCCGCGACGACGTGGACGTAATTATCGTGGGGCGTGGCGGCGGATCCCTGGAAGACCTTTGGGCGTTTAACGAAGAGGTCGTCGTGCGGGCGGTCGCCGCGTGCCGTACGCCGATCGTGTCGGCCGTGGGCCACGAGGTCGACCACGTGTTGTCGGACGACGCGGCCGACGAGCGCGCGGCTACACCGACCGCCGCGGCGCAGCGTGTCGTGCCCGTGATGGACGACCTGCGGGCAGGGCTGCAGGATGCGCGCGATCGGCTGGGCCAGGCCCTTCAGCGACGTATCGAGGTCGCAGGCCAGCGTGTCGACGAGGTCGGCGCGCGATTGGCTGTCGCAGCGACGCGACTGCTGGACGGCCCTGGGCATCGACTTGAGGTCGCCGGTCACCGACTGGCTGCGCGCCATCCCGCACGTACGTTGGCCGAGGAGCGGCGCCGTGCGGACGTTTTGGGGACGCGCCTGCGAACGGCGGGCCTGAGGCTGCTGGATCCGGCTCGGACCCGGGTGGACGCGCTGGAACTGCGGCTGCGGCCGTGCAGCCCGTTTGCACCACTGGCGCGCGGCTACGCGCTGGCCAGGACGGGGCAGGGAGAACTGGTCAACCGGTTCGACCAAGTCGCGCCTGGTTCGACCATCGAGGTGCTACTGGGGACGGGCGCGCTGGATTGCACTGTGGACCGGCCCCATCCAGACGACCGGACTTGCTAAGGGGCGTCTACCATCATGACTGCTAGGCGGTATGTTCCGCCAGCATCGTGCGCGCTTGCGGGCCACACCACCAGCCACGCTCTACCTGCCTCCCCTGTCCGGCCGCCCCGCCTGCAGCGCGGCGACAGCACGATCCGTTCATCGTGCCCCCAGGGATGCATCGACGCGAAGCAGCGGGCCCCGCGGATCGGTGCGTCCAGTTCCACTATTTCGTCAGACTCGAAGCCTTCAGGGGCGAGTACTTCCCCCCGATCGCAGCGGTAGCAGAAGGCTAGATCGAGATCCCGGTCCTGGGGCATTTCGGTAAGCGTTACCTCAACGACTCGGTGGCTGTCGCGTCCTTTCGCGACCGGGAACGTGAACCAGTCGCGGTCCTGGCCCGTTGCGATCGTGCCTTCGAACACCGATGGGACTTCACCATAGACTGTGGGGCCGAGGTCGTGGGCTCGTGCCGGCACGTTGTTGGGCTCGCCGGGGTCTGCGCGCAACGGGGCAGGTGTGCAACGGCCGTTTATGCAGACGTTGCCACCGTCGCAAAACGCGCAGAAGCAGTCGTCTGCCCAGCCGCACGCAATTCCATCGCACAAGGCGTCACAAATGCTCGTTGGGCCGCAAGGAACGTCGCTTTGTGGGGCCTCATGCGCGAATGAACCGGCCACGATTGGCAGCAGGATGAGTAGGAGATTCACGTCAATTCCGCCCGGTGTCCGGCCGGATTCCGGGTTGCTGATGAATGCAGAAGCCCGCCAGCGCACATCCCGGACAGGAACTGCGGTCGGTCGTGCCCTTGCAGGTGCCCGAGATACCCAAGTGGGAAATAGCGAAGTCGAATCGTACCGGGTCGTCTGGGTCGAATTTAGCCAGGGCCCGGGTCAGCGCAATCGCGTCGGCAAGTCGTGGCCCGGAGCGCCGCACCGGGAGCAGGCCAACCAAGCGTGCGATCCGGCACACATGCACGTCCATAGGCATCAGTAGCGCGTTCTTCGGTATGTCCGGCCAAGTGCCCAGGTCGATGCCGTCGTCGCGAACCATCCAGCGCAAAAAAAGATTCAGTCGTTTCGCGGGATCCTGCGGCCTACCAAGCGGCAGCAGAAAACCCGGCCCGATGGGACCCGATGCCGCGCGGATGCGGTCGGCCAGGTACCTGAGTCCCTCGATCGACTGGCCATGCGCATCGAACCCCGACTGGAACGCCGGCCGTAAGCCCCCGTCCTCGCGTAGTACGCGAGCCAGACCCAGCAGCATCGCCGAAAGGTGAGGCGGTTTGACGAACCGGTAAACGAATCCGTCCGCGATCGCGGCCAGATCCCCGTCCGAAGCGGCGACCAAGGCGGACGCCGGGTGTGGGCCCAGCCGCGAAAACAGTCGTTCGAGCACCGGCAGGAATGCGTTTACGCGCCCGAACGCGAATGCAGCGGCCAGTAGACCGACGACCTCCTGGTCACCCGGCGCGTCGTATCGTCGCGGGAACCGCAGTGGATCATCGGTAACGTGTTCCAGGCGGTGGAAGCGATCGAAGACGGCTTCCAGGGCGACTGCCAAGCGCGCAGGGTCGGGTGGTGCAGGCGCGAACGCTAAGGTTTTCGGGTGCCTGCCGGGTGATGGTTGTTTTGTCATCGGTGCCTTGCTTCGTTGTGGCTCGCCAGTTCTATCGCTTCCCGGGCGAATCTGTTTCGTCAAAATTCAGGCACACGCGTCCTTCGGGGGCGTCCGGCATCGCAACGCGCCGATACAGATGGATGGGCATGTCACGGAAGTGCATCAACCCGGGGTCTGCGAACGAGCGCTCAGGTATGAATGCGTCGGACAAACCAGGGGTTTGGGTCATAAACTCATGCGTAAAGGGTGACCGGGGCGCCCCGATCACGTAGCGGACTTGGTCTTGGCAGATCCGGTCGACGAACGCCTCCTTCGTCAGGTTGCCCGAAGAAAACCGCTTACCGTTCGTGTCGGCCTCGTCGCCCGCCATCCGACGGTTCGCCAAGAGGGCAACCAGAGGTGCCAGCGTGGAGGCACCGGTGAGCGTCTCATTGGGCGTCGTATTCGCCTGGACGTGTTCTGCGATTGCTGGGGCGGTGGTGAACGTCAGCATCTTGTTCCAGATGGCGTGTCGGTAGTGCGGGGTCACGCGGCCCTGAATGCGCGCGTCGGCGAAAAATAGTGATCGACCGACCCTGGCCAGCCCCGGCAGAACTGCCGGATCTCGCCATTCGTAACGCACGATGTTGCCGGCAGCGGTGTGTTCGGTGGGCCACAGGTCGCGGCTGACCGATTGGGCGATCGGCACATGCAGACAGAGTGCGACTAGGATAACGAGCGGCCCGACCAGGCCCCGGGCGTCCGTAGTGTCGCGCACGCCGATGTAGAAGCGCCAGGCGGCCCACGCCGGGAGGAATGCCATGAAGGTCAGCATCGGGACCTGGTAGAAATCGTACGTTTCGTTGACCGAAGCCCACTGGAGCACGAACAAAAGGGTCATCGCGACGGCCAGTTTCGCGAAACCTTCCGGTGTGGCATCGCCCATATTTCGCCAAGACAACGGGCCCCACCAATTCGAGGCGGTCTGGACGCGTGACCGCCCAGTAGGGGGCGTTGGCGTGCGCATCCATCCGGCGAGTGCGCGCCCCGCCATGGCTAACGCGAAAATCCCCAAGCTCAACGCCTGCAAGGCATGGTAATAAAAGGACTTAGTCAGATCCTTGCTGGTCAGATACGCAGCCAGATTGCCGCCCAGAGCGGACAATATCCGGAACGGGTTCGCGGATTCAAAAAGCGGCGTGCGGCCCACCGCCTTGACGGGTTTTTGCATGTGGTACCGGAAGACGCCGTCGAAGAATGCCTCGGGTGCCATTGCCGCGAACGCCAGCATCACACCGCCGAACACAATCAGGACACCGGCTGCGAACCGGCCCAGTGAGCGGCGGGCCCCGGCGGCCAGGGCCAGGGCCAGTACCGCGGCCAGCGCATACAGTCCGCACCCCAGGGCGAGCCCAGCCATCGCGCCGGCCAGCATCGGACGGCCCGCTACCAGGGCCCACAGCCCGGCCGCAAGGAACGCCGTCATCAGGTTTTCGCCGTTCATGTCCGACGACGCCATCAGTACCTGGTACGCCGTCAGGTGGAACAGCAACACAAGCAGCGCAAAGCCTCGTGAGGAGCGACGTGCGGCAAGGTACAAAAAGACGGCTGCCAAGAGGGTCGCGACGACCGGGATCGACTTGGCTAGCCCGACCGAGAAGCCGCCGATACCGAAGACCGCGGCGGGCACCAGCAAATGGACCGGTGGGTGCGAAAAGAAGAAGTCTCGGTATGGCATCCGGCCGCGCGTCATCGCGTCGGCCATGTAGAAGTAAATGTTGTCGTCAGTCCCCGATGCGTGGATTCCAGGCAGTTTGATAAGCAGGAACGTTCCTAACACCAGGAAGATGCCGACGGTTTCCAGGACGATGACGCGAGCCCGATCCGGGATCGTTCGATGTCCACGACGGTCCGCGAATGCCAACCCCCAACCTGCGACCGCTGCGACCAGCAGGCCGAGCGCCAGCGGCAACGGCAGTATGTCCAGCGGCCCGCCCGGGATCGCGGCCAGGACCGCCAGCACCCCGGCCGCGGCGATGCCCGCCCATGGTCCCGGTTCGAGCGTCTCGGGTTGCAGCACCGCCGATGGCTCCCGTGGTGCAGCGGCATCCCTTTTTCGTCGTCGTGGTCGGCTCACAAGACCCCCGTTTGGCCGAAGTGTAACGCAATGCCGTCGGCATCGATAACAGGACAGGACATCTGGGGGCGGGGATGGACGATCGGGGGATACTGGGTTATCGCGCGGAATCGGCCGTGGCTGACCTGTTGTGTGCGCGGGGGTGCGTGATTCTGGCGCGCAACGCACGCGATCCTACGGGGGAACTGGATTTGGTGGCGCGGTGTGGCGCGCAGATCTTGGTCGTCGAAGTTCGGTCGCGCCGCACAACTTCCTTCGACGATGCGCTCGAAAGCATCGGCAGAGACAAGCGTCGCCGGGTACGACGGATGGCTGGGCGGTGGCTTGCGGGGAGGCCGGTCGATTACGAGGAGGTCCGATTTTGTGTGGCCGCGGTGGCGTGGGAAAACGATCGGCCGCGTATCCTGTGGGTCGAGGACGCGTTTTGACCAGTCGAACCGGCCCTGTGACCTGGCATGGGGCAGGACGCCGAACCCATGTCGATGCTAGCGTGCCACCCGTTTTTTCAGCGGGGCAAACGTCATCCGGTGCTGCGGACACGGGCCCAGCGCCTCGATTGCCGCTAGGTGGATCCTGGTGCCGTAGCCTTTGTGGGCCGCGAATCCGTAACCGGGGAACTGGGTGTCCATGGCTTCCATCATACGGTCCCTGGTCACCTTCGCGACGACGGATGCGGCGGCACAGTTCCAGGACAGGTGATCGGCCTTTGCCCAGGTGCGCTGGGGCAGAACGAGACCGCGGATCGGCTGATTTCCGTCGACCACCACCAACCCGATTCTCTTGCCGTATGTCGTTGTGGCCTGTTCAACCGCGATGCGCATCGCCTCCAGGGTGGCTGCCAGGATGTTAGTGCGGTCGATCGCCCTGGAATCGACGACGCCGACGCCAACCGCCAGCGCCTGGCTGCGGACCTGTTCGTACAGGCGGTCCCGCGTGCTGGCAGACAGCACCTTCGAGTCGTCGAGCGTGTCGATGGCGTAGGGTTCGGAAAGTAGGACCGCAGCGGCCACGACTGGACCCGCCAGACACCCGCGTCCAGCCTCGTCGACGCCCAGGACCGGCAGCCATCCGGCCGCGTGGGCCCATTGTTCGATGAAGCCGGTGTTGGTTGTCCCCGGGTCGAGTAGGCTATTCGGCCGCATCGTCCGTGGAGGGCGCGACAACATCCGCTGTGGCTGTCTGGGTGGGGGTGGCCCAGACGCGCTTTTCGCGGACCTTGGACGCCTTGCCGCGCAGGGCCTTCAGGTAGTTCAGCTTGGCCCGGCGGACGCGGCCGCGAGTCGCGATTTCAAGCTTCGCGATCATCGGGCTGTGCATCGGGAAGATGCGTTCAACACCGATGCCGTACGACATCTTGCGGACGGTGAACGTTTCGGTGGCGCCGCCGTGCTTGATGCCAATCACGACCCCCTCGAACACCTGGACGCGCTCCTTGTCTGCTTCCCGGATACGGAAGTGAACGCGCACCGTGTCGCCTGCCTGGAATTCCGGCAGGTCGGACCGCAGGTGAATCGTTTCAACCAATTGGATCGTCTTGTGCATGGCGCACCTCTTCAGAATCGACCGGGCGACGCGCCGTGCGCCGCACATTTCATCCGCCCGGCGACCTGAAACGCAGGTATCCGGACGGCAAGGCACGGGATTATAGGTCATGACCGAGCAGTCGGTCAAGCATGATCGCGACGGTGGAGCGAACGGACAGGTGGTTGAATCCCTCTAGACCGGGAATCGGCTCCAGGCGGGCGTCTGCTGCGTCGGTCACCTCGGACGTCAGCCCCCAGCCGGTGCCGAACACCAGAAGCACCCCGGGCCACGTGCCCTGGCGGATGCCGCGTCGCAATTCGTCGAACGTAGTCAGGCTCTCGGCCAAATTGGCGCCGGTTGCGACGACCCATGGTGGATCACCGCCGATATCGGCCGTAAACAATTGGATTGCCTCGCCGATCGACGCCGCAACCCGGATTTGCCCGATGGCCTCGCCGCGCGGATGGCCCGCATCGGCGCCCTCGAGCCACCGCGTGGCGACCCGTTCGATCATCTGGCGCTGGGCTGAGATCGGCGACACCAGGTAGTACGGGCCGGCACCGTAGGTGCGTGCCGACCTGGCGATATCGTGGATGTCTAGCGATGTTACCGCAGTCGTCACCACATCGCCGAGTCGGTTATGCACCGGGTGGTGGGCCAGGATGACGCCAACAGGACACGCCACGGGTCCGAGAGTTGAGTCACTCACCGCCTTTCTCCACCGGGCGTCCCAGACGCCTTGGTGCGACCTCTGCGGGTCGCGACACCGGAACCTCGATGA
>CAZHDQ010000040.1:0-11524 GCA_964531595.1 uncultured Anaeromyxobacteraceae bacterium | reverse complement strand
GATGGAGGTCGGGGTCCCAGGGCCCCCGAAGTCAACGGAGGAACACATGGGTCAGGTTACGCTGCGCCAGTTACTGGAATCCGGGTGTCATTTTGGGCACCGGACCAAGCGGTGGAACCCGAAGATGAAGCCTTACATCTTCGGTGCCCGCAACGGCATCCACATCATCGATCTGCAGCAGACGGTCAAACTGCTCAATACCGCGTTGAACTTCCTGACGCGGACCGTCGCCGATGGCGACACGGTTTTGTTCGTCGGCACCAAGTCCCAGGCACAGATCGTCGTCGAAGACGAAGCGAAGCGCGTCCGGATGCCGTACGTCACCAACCGGTGGTTGGGCGGCACGCTGACAAACTTCCTGACGCTGCGCAAGTCGCTGGAACGGATCAACGACATTGATGCGCTGCTGGCGGAAGGCTCGGTCGACCGACTCCAGAAGAAGGAAGTCGTCAGGCTCGAGAAGGAACAGGCGCGGATGCTCAAAAACCTGCGCGGCCTGCGCCATATGCGCGGATTGCCAGGCGCGATGGTCGTGATCGACCCGAACCGCGAAAAGATCGCGATCCGCGAGGCGAACCGCCTGGGTATCCCAGTCGTCGCGATGGTCGACACGAACTGCGACCCGGATAACGTCACGTACGTGATCCCGGCAAACGACGACGCGATCCGCTCGATCCGCCTGATGATGACGCTGTTTACAGAGGCTTGCCAGGAAGGCTCGCAGAAGGGCCGGGGCGGCGATGAAGGTACGTGGGAGTCCGGCGCGGCAGCATCCGATAGCCCGCTGCCCGACGTCGTGGTCCGCGGTGCAGGCCGGCCGGCGGCTACGACCGAGGACCCCCCCGCCGAGGCGTGATGCCCGGACGGGACAGCCCGGGTAACGCCGCGACATCGGTCCCCGTCACTCGGAATCGAACGATTTATTCGCATCAAGGAGGATTTTCATGGCGGTAAGCGCACAATCGGTCAAGGAACTTCGCAACATGACTGGCGCCGGTATTTTGGATTGCAAAAATGCGCTGGAAGCGGCGGACGGCGACATGGACAAGGCCGTCGACGTACTTCGGAAGCGCAACCAGGCAGTCGCAGTCAAAAAGTTGAGCCGAGAGGCCAAGGAAGGTCTTGTGTCGTCCTATGTGCATGACGGCGGGCGGGTCGGCGTGCTGGTCGAAATCAACAGCGAGACGGACTTCGTGGCCCGCTCCGAGGCGTTCGCGGCGTTCGTCAAGGAGGTCTGCCTGCAGATCACCGCGATGAGCCCGCTGTACGTGGACCGCACCGAGGTTCCCGAGGCCGTGTTGGACAAGCAAAAGGAAATCTTTTTGGCCCAGATGGAGGGCATCAACAAGCCGCCCGCCGTGATGGAGAAGATCGTCGAGGGCAAACTTACCAAGTGGTTCGCCGAAGTCTGTTTGATCGACCAGACGTACATCCGGGACGATTCCAAGACGGTCCAGGATCTACTGACAGACGTGATCGGCCGCTGCGGCGAGAACATCAAGATCCGACGGTTTGCCCGGTACGCCCTGGGCGAAGGCCTGTAGCCATTCGCTTGCTCGCTTTCGGCCCGGAATCCCCACAAGAGGTGCCTCATGGACCATCAGAAGACCCACAACCCTCTGAAGCGCGTGCTGCTGAAGTTGTCGGGTGAGGCCCTTATGGGCAGCCGGCATTTCGGCATCGACCCCGAGACGGTCAACGGCATGGCGCGAGCCATCGCCGAAGTCCGAGAGTTAGGGGTCGAAATCGCGCTGGTGATCGGCGGCGGCAACTTCTTTCGGGGCGTGTCCGAGGCCGGGCGCAAGTTCGACCGTGGGACTGCGGACAACGTGGGGATGCTGGCGACAGTGATGAACGCACTGATATTCCAGGACTCGCTGGAAAAGCTTGGAATGAATACCCGTGTAATGACCGCTGTCGAGATGAGCAACATGGCGGAACCGTTCATTCGCCGACGAGCGCTGCGACACCTCGAGAAGGGGCGCGTGGTGTTGTTCGCCGCAGGTACTGGCCATCCGTACTTTTCGACGGACACTGCCGCCGTGCTGCGAGCTCTGGAAATCAAGGCCGACGCCATCCTCAAGGGGACCAAGGTCGACGGGGTGTATTCTGCCGACCCGATCAAGGATCCGTCGGCGGTGCGCTACGACCGCATCAGCCACCAAGAGGTTTTAGAACGAGGCCTGGGCGTCATGGACCAGACAGCGATCGCCCTGTGCCGCGAAAATGGGATACCCTTGTTTGTGTTCTCGATGCGCGACCCCGAAAACCTCGTGCGACTGGTACGGGGCGAAAAGGTCGCGACGCTGGTCTCGTAGCAGGAGGTGCCCATGATCGACACGACGATGACCGAACTGGACAAGGCATTCGGCAAGGCAGTTGAAAGTTTCGAGCGTGACCTGTCCCGGGTCCGGACCGGGCGGGCGAACCTTTCCATCCTGGAGGGCCTGAAGGTTGAATACTACGGCGTACCGACGGCGCTGGGACAAGTGGCCGCGCTGACGGTGCCCGACCCGCGACTGATCGTGATCCGCCCCTGGGACAAGAAGCTGATCGGAACGATCGAAAAGGCGATTACCATCGCGGATCTGGGCCTGATGCCGTCCAACGACGGAGACGTGGTCCGGTTGCCGATCCCCCCGCTGACCACCGAGCGCAGAAAGGATCTGGTCAAGCAGGTCAAGAGGCTGCTTGAGGAGGCGAAGATCGCGCTGCGTAACCACCGGCGCGACGCCCGCAGCCGACTTGAAAAGGCCGACGGGCTGCCCGAGGACGAGGTCAAGCGGGCCCTGGAAAAGATCGACAAGGAAACGGAACGCTACGTCAAGGACGTCGAGGAAATTTCGGGGCGGAAGGAAAGGGAGATCATGGAATTCTGATGAGCCCTGCCTCTGAGGCCCTGCCCGCCGCCACCTGCTGGCCATGATGGACACGGATTCGATTTGGAGGGCTATACTGTCTTCACGGACGACAGGAGGCAGCTTGACCCGGGCGAAAAGCACGGGTCCAACGGGGTCTCCGGCGTGGTGGCCACACGTGGTGGCCTGCGCGATCGCGGTGGTCGTGGTTGCGGGTTGCGGCCGGGGCGGGCCCGATCAGGCACACTTGAATGCTTCGCCACTGGACGATGCGTTCTTCCAGGCATTAAATAGTCTGCGGGAACGGGCAGCGGACGAACCGGCCGCGGGCCGCAAAGCTGCGCAGGCAAACATTGAAGCGATGGGACGGGCGCTTGTGACTGGCGATCCGGCCCTGGACCGGTTGCTGGGTGCCCAGGGACGCGATCCGCACGCAGGCAGGCGCTTCCTGAAGCAGGCAGCGACGCTGTACGGAGGCGACGGTCCCGAAGCGGCCGGGCTCATGGCGCTTGCGCGGTTATGGAGCCGTCAGGCCGGCAACAACCTGCAACCGGCGGTGGCTCTGGCCCTGGACGACGGCCCCCTGGGCCCCGGCGCGCGGCTGCTGCTGGCCCAGCGTTTGTTCGACGGGCTACGCGCGGCGGTGGCGACCAAGGGCCAGGAAGGTCGAGTGCTGCTGGACCGACTGCCCGGTTGGCCGGTGCCGATCTCCCGGGATCCGAACGACGCGGCCTTCCCCCATGCACTCAGGACGCTAGGCATCCTGTTGCTGGCTGGGGACGGCGGACGGACAGTGCTTGCGGAAGCGTTTTACCGCCTGCGGGTTCGCGCTCAGGATGCCTTTGGCGGGCGCATCTTCGCGCTGCCGGTGACACTGGGCTCCGGCACGCCTGTTTCTGCCCCGTGGGGGGCGCGTGCTGGGTTTTTGCCGCTTGTTACGGCGACGGTGGACGATGCTGGCCTGCACCTGGGTCTGCGACCCGCACTTCGATGGGTCGGTGGATTCGTCGAGCCGGTGATGCGCAACGCCGTGTTCCCGGGCCCGGTCGTCGCCCCTCTGGATGCACTGGACGCGCCACCCGATGAGGAAGCAGGTGTGGCCACTGCGCAGGCACTTGCGGCATTGGACCGCTTGGCCGCACCCATTGAGGCGACCCTGTGGCCGAAGTCTGTGGGTCAGGGACGAGCGGTGTTCGTGTTGGTTTCCGGCGCACTCCCGGCCGGCCGGCTCCGAGGCGCACTGCAACGGCTGGCCCTTGCCGGGGTCGAGGACTTCCGGTTCGGGATCCCTGGGAGACCTGGCGCGTTCATTCCGACATACGCGTTTCGCGTACCGGACGGCGCCAGGACGCCGGAGCACCGCATACGCGTGGTCGTGGATACGGATGCCTGCGCAGTGTTTCCCGCCCAACCGGACGACGCGCACCAGCCGCCAGGGGACTGGCCTCACGGCGCACGGCCCGTGGTTCTAGATGGGCGTTTTTCGCATCTAGCGATCGCCTGGAGCCCAGCGGGTGGCTTCGCACAGCGGTTGACGATGGCGCTGGACCTGATGGAAACCGGCAGCGGCGACGCGGACGTGATTGATCTGGTTGCGGCGAGCGATGACACGCCGTCGAGGCTGCTGATCAGCGCCGCGTTCGAAATCGCCGGGCGCGGTCGCGGCCACAATGCCGGCCTGGAGGAACGCTTTCCGGGGACTGGGTGCCCGGCCAGAGAGCCTTGCATCGGTGGCATCCCTTTTCTGTTCGCTGGGGAAAGCGGTTCTGGGTACGTGAAGTGAAATGACGGGCATTTCGCCCGAGGGATGGTGACGCGATGGCCAACTATTCTAACTACGATGTCTTGATCTTCGATGTGGAGGACGCGCTCGTCGACCAGGGGGCCTCACTGGCAACGGCGGTATCCCGTGCGGTGGACGCCTACCTGGGGCTTCTGCTGGGTGACCGTGCGGAGGGTGGTCCCGTGTTTTCCGCCGAGGAAGTCCGGCACTTCATGGACGCGCAGGACTTCGACACCGACACCGACGTACTCCAGGCGCTGCTGACGGTCGCGCTACACGCCCTGTCGGTCGAGTTAAACGAGGACGAATTCCTGGACCACGACGGGCGAGACCTGCTGGACGCGGTACGCGCGACGGGCCAGATCACCGACTCGCTGGGCGACATCGCGCGCCAAAAGAACATGGCTGAATTCACCAAATTGTTGCGCCAGCGGGGCGGCGGCAAACGCGGTTTCGGTCGGCTGCGCAATATGCGTAACCAGTGGCTGGTGCTGGCCGAGGGTCACATCATGATGGACAACGTCGTCAAGCGAATCCTGGCCGAGGTCTACCTGGGCCCTGAACTATTCCTCAAGGAATACGGGGGCGAACGCCAGTTTTACCACGAACAGGGCGTCATCGGCCTTGAACGGTGCTGGCTGGAGCCGTCGACACTGGCCTCGCTGCGCAAACGCTGCCCCTTCGCGGCCATAAGTTCACGCAGTCAGGCAGAGGCCCAATTCGTGCTGGCGAACATCGGCATCGACCGAATGTTCGACGTGATCGTCAGCCAGGACGCGATGGGCATGGGTATGGCCAACCTTGAGGAGGTCTCCTGGATCCGCGGCCTCGGCGTGGGTGGTACGGCGGCGGCCGAGTACGGCACCCGCATCGCCGATGCGATCGAGCGAGTCCGCGCCCAGGAAGGGCTGGAGCAAATCGTCCGCGTGGGTTACATCGGCAACTGCGCCAAGGAAGGCCGAGCGATCCCACCGCTCAAGGAGCGCTACCGTTTGGTCGCCATTGGGGCGGCGTTCGGCCAGGACAAAAAGGTCATCCAGGCCCAGCGGGACAAGGGGGCGGACATCGTCGTCCAAGACCCAGGGCAGCTGGTACGCGTGCTCTCCGAACGGCCGCGGATGCGCTCGACCGACTACTCGTGATGAAAACGGTGGGGGTCAGGTCGGGGGTAGGCCTTCATTTTCGCGGTCATAGATCGACATCGTTTCCCGCATGAACGTCAGCCTGGCGGTCCCCGTCGGACCGTTGCGCTGCTTGGCGACAATCACCTCCATCAGGTTCTTCTCCTCTTCCTTGAAGTTGTCTCGATCGTAGTACTCGGGCCGGTACAAAAACATCACGACGTCGGCGTCCTGCTCGATCGCGCCCGATTCGCGCAGGTCCGATAGCAGCGGGCGCTTATCCTTGCTCTGGCGGGTCTCCGGAGCGCGACTCAATTGGGACAGCGCCACGACCGGCAAATCCAGTTCCTTGGCCATCGCCTTGAGCGAACGCGAAATTTCCGAGATCTGCTGCTCGCGCGGCAATCGCTTGTCCGATGGGTCGATCAACTGCAGATAGTCGACCATGACCACATCGAGTTGCTTCTTCTGACGCATCCGCCGAGCCTTTGCGCGCAGTTCCAGCACCGTCATGCGCGGGGAATCGTCAATGAACAGCGGCACGTTGCGCAGTTGCTCGCGAGCGGACTGAAGCCGCGCGAACTCCTGATCGCCAATGAACGCCTTGCGCACCCGGTTCGAATCGAAACGCGCCTGAGTACACAGCAGGCGGTCGGTCAACTGGGGCTCGGACATCTCGAGGGACGCAAAAAGTACGGCCGCGTTGGTCTTTGCGGCATTCAGGGCCAGGTTCAGTGCGAAACTTGTCTTTCCCATCGACGGCCGGGCCGCGATGATGATCAGTTCGGACTTTTGCAGGCCCAGGATGATGTGGTTCAGGTGCCGAAGCCCGGTATCGACGCCGGTCGTGTGGGTGTGCTCCTTCCGCATGGCGTCGATCCGGCTCAGTGACGCATCAAGAGCCTGATCCAGCGACTTGATCTGGCCATGCAGTCGCGCCTCGCCAGCCTTCATCAGTTTGGATTCGGCGCGGTCCAGGAATTCGGCGGGCTCCATCTCGCCCGCGTACCCCTCGGAGACGATCTGACTGGCGACCGCGATCATCCTTCGAACCGCAGCCTTCTCGCGAACGATCTTGGCGTGGTGGTCGATGCTGGCAGACGAGGCCGCCTGGGACGCCAGTTCACCCAGGTAGGCCGGGCCCCCGGCTGCTTCCAGTTCACCCCGGTCCCGCAGCGAGTTGATCACCGTCGTGATGTCGATGCCGACCCCGCCCTCGAACAGCCGAATCATCGCCCCCATCACCAACTGGTTCGCCGGGGTAAAAAAATCGTCGGCGGTCAGGTACTCGGCGGCGGAGGCGAACGCCAGTTGATCCATCAGGATCGTGCCCAGTACGGCGTTTTCGGCCTCGGGACTGCGTGGCGGAGGCACCTCACCCGGGCGCCAGGTCAGCGTCGGGATGGAGTCCTGGTCACGGGTATTTTTGCGGCGGTTTCCCATGCGGGGGAGCATACACGCGACAGCCCTCCCTGCCTACCGCGTCTTTTGGACAGGGTTTCGACAGGTTGACTCCGGCCGGGGCCACGGATAACCTGCCGGACGATGGAAACGCCCCACATCCAGGTACTGCCGGACGTCCTGATCGACCAGATCGCTGCGGGCGAGGTCGTCGAGACCCCGGCCTCCGTAGTCAAGGAACTGCTGGAAAATGCCCTGGACGCCGGGGCGCGCCGCATCGTCGTAGAAACCGGCGGCGGCGGGCTGACGCACATCCGCGTGATCGACGACGGCGGTGGCATGTCCCCGACTGACGCGGTTCTGGCGTTGCAGCGGCATGCCACCAGCAAGATTCGAGGATTGGCGGACCTGGACCACATCAAAACATTGGGCTTCCGCGGTGAGGCGCTGCCGTCCATCGCGTCGGTATCCCGCTTCACACTGGTCACACGTCGCGCCGACGACGAGGTCGGCACCAGTGTCACGACCCCCGATGGACGCGTAGCAGCCGAACCCATCGCCGCTCCGCCGGGCACATCGGTGACGGTCGATGACCTGTTCTTCAACGTACCGGCGCGCCGCAAGTTCCAAAAGTCCGAACGCACGCTAGTTGCCGGCGTGGCCGAGACGGTCGGCCGAGTGGCACTGACCTTTCCGGGCCTGCACTTGGTGCTTGCGGCTGCGGGTCGGCGGCCGGTCGAGTACCTGCCCTGCGCACGCCTGGAGGATCGGGTGCCCCAGGTGTTCGGTCGCGACATCGCAGACCGGCTTCACCCTGTACACGAGTCCAGGGACGGCATCACTGTTTCGGGTGTGATCGGCGACCCGGCGCTCGCCCGAGGCGACGCTTCGCGGCTGGTGCTCTTGGTCAACCGGCGCCCGATCCAAGATCCCGCCCTGCGGCGCGCGGTCCTCAACGCGTTCTCGGTACTGGTGCCGCACGGACGGTTCCCCGTCGCCGTACTCGCGATAGACCTGGACCCGACCAACGTCGACGTCAACGTGCATCCGCGCAAGACCGAGGTCCGGTTCGCCCGGCCGCGCGAGGTGACCGCCATGCTGTTTTCCGCAGTCCAGGCGGCCGTGGTGTCGACACCCTGGGTGGCCCAAGCCGGCCTGGACCCGTTTACTGGGGCCATGGACCATTCAACCTATGTGACGCCTGCCTTGGGGACTACCCGCTGGGCCGAACCGGCACACGGCGAGGCCGGGTACCCGCCCGACCTGCAGGAACGCCAGCAGGGCCTGTTCGGACAGGCGCCCGCAACCGCAATGCGCATGGTGGACTTGCGATACGTCGGCCAGGTAGGCCGCACCGTCCTGGTCTGCGAGGGACGCGACACCTTGGTACTGATCGACCAGCACGCGGCCCACGAACGCGTACACTTCGACCGCCTGTGGCGCGCCGTGCAGGACGGATCGGTGGTGTCTGAGCCACTGATGTTCCCCGAGGTCGTGGCCCTGGATCCTGGCGAGGCAGCCAGGCTGGATGCAGCTCGCGAAACGCTGTCCCGCCTGGGTTTCGACCTGGAGCCTTACTCCGGCGACGCGATCGCCGTGCGGGCGATCCCCGCGGTGATGCGCGGAAGGGGCGCGGCAACGCTGGTGAAGGAATGCGTCCAAGCGGCGGCCGACGACTCGGGCGCGACCGGCACCGAAACACTGCACCGAATCGTCGCAACGATCGCATGCCACGCCTCGATCCGGGCCGGGGACAAACTGTCGGACGAGGACGCCCGGGCGCTCCTGGCCTCAATGGACACGGTGACGGACCTCGCTGCATACTGCCCACACGGGCGACAGGCAGTGGTTGTTCATCCTCTCGGCGCTGTACTGCGCTGGTTCGGACGGTAGCCATGATACTTCCCGCTGTTTGCATCATGGGTCCAACGGCATCCGGCAAATCGGACATGTCCATCGCCATCGCGCAGCGCTTCGATGGCGAAATCGTCAACGCGGACTCGATGCAAGTCTTTGCCGGGCTGCCCATCGGAACCGCCGCGCCGACGCCGGACATGCTGGCCACAGTGCCACACCACCTGTTCGGGACTCTGCGGCCGGACCAGACGCCCGACGCAGGCGCATGGGCCCGCGACGCGGCACGAGTGATCGGGGAAATTCGGTCGCGCGGACGCCTGCCGATCGTGGTCGGGGGCACATTCTTTTGGATGCGCGCACTGTTTTCCGGCTTGTCCGAGATCCCCCCGGTACCCGATGCGGCTCGAATCCGGGTCGCCACGGACATCCGCCGCGAAGGGGTTGCCGCCGCGCATGCCCGCTTGGTGCGCGTCGACCCGATTGTAGCGGCACGACTGCACCCGGGCGACACCCAGCGTATAGCGCGGGCGCTGGAGGTGTTCGAAGCCACCGGCACGCCACTGTCCACATTCCAGGCGATCCCAGCGACGCCCGTGGTCCAGGCGCGCCTGCTGCGATTGATCCTCGATATGCCCCGGGACAGACTGTACGCCCGCATTGAAGCTCGACTGGACCGGATGTTCGACGACGGGCTGATCCAGGAGGTGGTCACGGCGCTGACCGCCGGCTTCCCGCCCACGGTGCGTCCGCTGCATTCAAGCAGTTACGCCCCGGTTGTGGACTTCCTAGCGGGACGCTGCGACCGAAACACGATGCGCGCCAGGATCGCCCAGGGCCACCGCAACTACGCCAAGCGCCAAGCCACTTGGCTCAAGCGCGAGGACGCGATGCGCGTGGACGCCGCCGACACCGAAGCGGTACTCCGCGCGATCCGCACATTCCTGGACGTTTGTTGAGCGATTCGAAAGGTCGATGGAAGGACGGGGCAGTTCTCAGAATTCCAGCGTCGCGCGCATCTGCCGCTTCTTTTGAAACATCTTCTCCTGGCGCTCCTGTTCCTCCTTGCACACGATGCAGTAGGTAGTTTCGGGGCGCGCCAGCAGGCGCTTCTTGCCGATCGGGTTGCCGCAGGACTCGCACATATCGTATTCGCCCTCGTCAATCCGCAGCAGCGCCTTCTCGATCTTTCGCAGCAGGAACTTCTCGCGATCGCGCATTCGATACTCGAACGACTGGTCGTACTCGGTCGAGGCTTGGTCGACCTCGTCGGGCGCCCGAGTCTCTTCCGTATCGAGCGCGGCCAGCGTGTCGCGGGCCGAATCAATCAGCCCCTTGCGCTTCTCGTCGAGGATGGCCTTGAGTTCCAAAATGTCTTCTGGAGACAACCGCTTCAGGTCGTCGTCGTTGTTCGGCGTGGCCATGGGTCCCCCTCTTGCGCAACCGAGCCTAGATTATTGGGGCCGAACAGACGGAAGTCAAGTGGCAGGGGGTTTTGCACGCCGCGTTATAAGCCCGGCGAGGGCATGACAACGACGCGCTGCGGTGCAAGTTGACCGGCCAGGGACCGGTGGCATAATGGAGGCTCCAACGAGGCACGCATGAGTCCACTGCGTCTGCTAGACGTCGCTAGAGCCCCCATCGACGCCGCCGTGTCCACTGCCGCGGCGCGTGGGCGGCGGGTGGGGCTTGCGTTCGCCGGGGATTTCCCGCTGGAACTGTTCGAGGCCTTCGGGCTGCACGGCGTCTGCCTGCCTGCCGAACCCAGGGAGGTCTACCCCCGCGCCGACTCGATCATCCAGTCCTACACCTGCGGTTTCGTCCGGTCGTGCGCCGAGGCCGTACTCGCAAACCGCCTGCCGCTGGGCCTGGTCGGGATACTCAGCGGGTGCGACGCCCAGACGAATCTAACGGGCGTGCTGTTGGAGGCCGGTGCCGCGGTCCCGATCCTGAGCCTGCGCCTGCCGATTCGCATAGGGACGCCGCCCGCCGCACGCCAGGCCCGAACCGCGATCGTAGATTTCTGCCGACAGGCGGGGCACGCGCTTGACAGCCCTCTGGACCAGGCACGCCTCGTGTATGCGACAACTCGTCACCAGGCCGTAAGAACAAGACTGGCAGGCTTGTTCGACCGATTGACGGAGGGCGGCTCGGCCAGGCACGCCTATGCCGCGGCCCTGGCCGCCCGAGTCCTTGATCCTGACGCTTGGTTTTCGGCCCTGGACGCGGATCCGGCACCAAAAGCCCCGGACGTGGGCGTCCCAGTTTTACTATCGGGTTCGGTGATCCCCTCGATACAGGTCATCGTCGATCTGGCAGAGGTGGGGTGCCGGATCGTCGTCGACGACACATCCACCGGGATGCGCAGCGCCCGCCGCCGGGTCGAACCGCAGGGCGGCGACCCGGTCGATGCCCTGGCCGACAGTCTGGTCGGCCCGGAACCCCATGGCCCCGAGCGCTTGGCCAACTTTGATCGCCCCGTCGCAGTCGCGCGCCGGGCCGCCGAG
>CAZHDQ010000039.1:0-11585 GCA_964531595.1 uncultured Anaeromyxobacteraceae bacterium | reverse complement strand
CCCCGGGGCAAATCTCGGCTTCGTGGAACGGATCTTCTATAACGACATCTTTGGTCAGCCCCTATACCCGGACCTGTATCACCAAGCTGCGGCGTACATGTTCCACGTCATCAAGGACCACGTATTTTCCGACGGGAACAAACGGACGGGCTTGGCCTGCGCCGTCACTTTTCTGCAGATGAACGACGTGGCGTTCGCCCCGTTCGACGAGGATCTGGTTTTTGACTTCGTGGTATCGGTGGCCGCCGGCCCGAACGACGCGTCGTCGGAAATCCCCAGAATCGCCGCATGGTTCAAGGACATGTCGCTGTTCTGAGCGGGCGTCAACCCATCGGAATCGTAACAGTAAACGTGGTACCAACATCGGGGGTCGATTCGACAGTGACGGTTCCGGCGTACTGGTCGACCAGTTTTTTCACGATGGACAGCCCCAGCCCACTACCCTCGATACGCCGGGTCTTGTCGTTTTTGATGCGCGAGAACTCGCCAAACAGTCGGCTCTGATCTTCCGGCGTCATCCCGATTCCGGTGTCGGCAACCGAGAAGGCGACGGCGCCGTTCAAAACCCAGGCGGCAACATCCACCCGACCACCGTCCCGGTTGTACTTGATTGCGTTGGATACCAGGTTGTTCAGGATCAATTCGATTTCGCCAGGATCGGCCCGTATCGGTACGGCGTCGCCTTCCGCGAGCGCAATCGTGATTCCGCGATCCGGAGCCAGTTCACGGCCGCCCTCAACCGCCACACGCGCGATGTCTTGCAGGTCCAGGCCACGCACCTCGCGACGCTTTTCGCCGGATTCGATCCGCGTCAGGTCCAGCAGGTCCGAAATCAATTTGCGCATTCCGTTGAGTCGGATCATCGCACGTTCGATCGGGTGGTCATAAGCCGACAGTTCGTCGCCCAGCGCCCGGTCGCGCATCATCATCAGGTAGCCTTCGATAGCCGATGTTGGAGCCTTCAGTTCGTGCGCAACGACCGACAGGAATTCGAAGCGGACGCGCTTGCGTTCTGCAGCCAGTTTCAGCGCCTCGCGATGCACGACCAGGTGCTTGCCGCTTTTGTAAAGCACCGACTTCAGTTCGTCAGGCGTGAAAGGCTTTGCCAGGAAGTCGAACGCACCACGCTTCGTCGCGGAAACCGCCGTATCCAAGCTGGCGTAGGCTGTGATCATCACAGTCAGGACGTCTATTTTCGTCGCCACCAATCGTTCCAGCACGTCCAGACCTGACATCCCGGGCAATTTGTAGTCCAGAAGCACTATGTCGGGCTGTTCTGACGCGATGAGTTCCATGCCCTCCTCGCCAGAAGCCGCGTCCAACACCTCGAACGCGAACGTGCGTTCCAGGTCAGGCAACTGCATCTGGTACCCGCGCAACGCCCGGCGGATCGCCATCCGGATACCCGGTTCGTCGTCGACTACCAGCACCTTCAACGTGTCCATGCGCAGCTCCTACGCCAACAAACGATCGATTTCACGCCGCAACTGCTCGTAACGGATGGGTTTGGCCAGCATCACGTCGGCCCGCACCCATCGCCGTTCTTCGTCCGTCGCCGCATCGAATTCCAGTCCCGTTTCCGCGGTCACGCCAGTCACCAGAATGACCGGCCGCTCGGGCGCCACCTTCTTCAGGCGGTGGCACAGCACGAACCCGCTATCCGAGTGTTCCATCATCAGGTCGACGACCGCCACGTCGAACGGGGTTCCCGCCTTCAGCAATCCTTCGGCGTCCTCCTGGCCTTCCGCACGAACGACCGCAAACCCATCCGCCTCAAGCCGAGGACAGACCTGGTCCAGGAAATCCGCATCATCGTCAACGATCAGTACCGTCTTGCGTTTCGCTTCCATATCGTTCTCCATCAGTCCGTTCGCCCGTTCCTGGGCACCTGTATCGTGAACGTCGTCCCGGTCGCTCCTGCGCTCGGGTCCGCGTTCGATTCGGCTGTAATATCACCCTGGTGCATCTTGACGATGCCGTACGACACCGCAAGGCCCAGCCCCGTACCCTTGCCCATCGGTTTGGTCGTGAAAAACGGCGTGAACAGCCGTTTCATCATCGCGGACGGCACGCCGATACCAGTATCGGACACCAGGAACACCGCACGGTCACCCTGAATCCCCGCGTTGACCGTCAATGTGCCACCATCCGGCATCGCCTCATATGCGTTCGCGATCAGGTTCGTCAACACCTGGATCATCTGGTCACGGTCCAATTCCGCCGTTAGTTCGCCACCAGCGACCTCGATCCGCACCTTGATCCCGGCCGGTTTATGCACGCTTCGCAGCGCCTGCTCCACCAGTTCGCGCAGGTCGCTGGGCTGGCGATTGACCTGATTCTGGCGCGCGAAGTTCAGCAGTCCCGACACGATCCGTTTGCACCGATCGGCCTGTTCCGCGATCAGCGCCAGGTCCTGACCGTGCTCGGTGTGGCGGCCCGCCTCGTCCGCAAGCATGTGCGCGTACATCAGCACAACGCCCAACGGGTTGTTTACCTCGTGGGCGATCCCCGCCGCCAACTGCCCCATACTGGCCATCTTCTCGGCCTGGACCAGCGCCCCTTGAGCAGCTTCCAGATCACGATGCGACGAGTTCAGTTCGCTGACGGTGTCGCGGAGGCGATCGATCGTCCACGGCAGACACATCTGGTTTTCTGCCAGCCCCTTGTGGATCGCTATCGCGTGTTCAACGCACGTCTCGTATCCGCACGCCCCGCAGTTCAATTCATCCTCGGGCTTCACCTTGCCCATCTTTGCCAGGATAGCGTCCAGTTCCTGGCGTGAAGGCCCCGGTAAACGCTGGTCCGATGGCGCGAAGCCGCGGGACAGGTCCAATTCCTGGAACCGCACCATGTCGGCCTGCCAGCGTTCGACGTCGAAACCCACCATCCGGTCCTTGACGTATCGCGAAACCAGCCGCCTGCGCGAGAACAGGGGCATCCGCTGAGTGACCGCCGGCCCCATGATGCAGCCTGTGCAGGCCAGGACCTCCAGAAGCGTCGAGTCAATGGCGCCAGACTCGAATTCGCGGATCGCCTCGACGAATGTCGCCCGTCCGTCCACAACGACCGCATCGCCCGTCATTATGTCGTCGTCGATGTCAGCCGTCCGCAACAGCCCGCCGCTGATCGGGAACAGCCCACCAATCCGAGCCAACGGCGGATCGAAATCGCTCTCCTCGACGGTCGCAAGTGCGTCCAGTCCCGCCTCCGCGAACAATGCCCGCAGTTCCGGGAACGTCAGCACCGCGTCCATTTCCCCGCGGCCGAACACGGCCCCTTCCTGCTTCTTGGCCACGCATGGCCCCACGAATACTACGGCCACGTCGTCGCCGTGCATCCGATGCACCACCCGTGTCGCCGCCATCATCGGCGATACCACCGGCGCCAGCGACCCAACCAGATGCGGAGCATAGCGCTCGACATATTCGACCACGGCCGGACAAGTCGTCGCGACGTAGCGCCGCCCGTTCGCGCCATCCAGCAATCGCCGGTAGCGATCAGCCACTAAATCCGCGCCGAACGCCACCTCGGTGACGATCTCGAACCCCAGGTGGCGGATCATGCCCAGGAGCCTTCGATACGGGATGTCAGGAAATTCCGATGGAAACGACGGCGCTACGATCGCGGCGATCCGGCGACCAGACGCCAGTAATTGGCGAACGTCGCCAGTCGAATCGCGGACCTGTTTCGCTTTCTGGCTGCAGACCTGGACACAGTTGCCGCAACCGATGCAGCGCTCCTGAATGATCTCGGCCTGCCCACCCGAGATGCGGATCGCCTTGGCCGGACACTCGCGGACACAGGTGTAGCAGACGCGGCAGCGCTCGCGGATCGTCGTGACCAAGGGGATCGTCATCGGCGTTCTCCCATCGCTTCGCAACCAAATCCGGTACATCACGCACCGGGCTCGCTAGCGTAGCGCAAACCGGCACCCGCCGCCCTGCAAGACCAGCCAGCCTCAGTCAGTAATCGGCCCGCCGCGCCACGTAAGTCGTGTGCAGCAGGTGGTGACTGCGCTCTCCCAGCGGTTTGCCCAGGAATTCGTCGTACAGTCGCTTCACCTGTTCGTTGTGGTGCGCGCACCGCAGTTTGGCATCGCGGTCAATCCCGTACAGGGCCTTCATCCGAGACCGAACGGCGTCCTTGTCGCAACGGATCGGCTGGCCACCCCCGTTGATGCAGCCTCCGGGGCACGCCATTACCTCTACGAACTGCACGTCGGACCGGCCGGCCCGAATTTCCTCGATGAGCCGACGCGCATTGCCAAGGCCGCTGACCGCTGCCACGCCCAGGGACGTGCCGCCAACATCGATTCGCGCCTCCTTGACGCCATCCAGCCCACGCACCGCCTGCAACCGCGGCATGTCCAGGTCCCGCCCGGTCGCCAGGAAGTGCGCCGTCCGGACCGCCGCCTCCATGACACCACCGGAAGCTCCGAACATCTTGCCGGCCGAGGACCTGTCGCGAAACGGCGTGTCGGCCCCTTCCGGCTCAGTAGCCGCCAGGTTCTGACCGCGCATCCGGATGATGCGCACCAGTTCACGCGTCGTGATGACCGCGTCCACATCCGGGTCGCCGTCGGTCAGCATGTTGGGCAACTGGGCCTCGTACTTTTTGGCGGTGCATGGCATCACCGCGACCATGAACACGTTCGCCGGGTCCACGCCCGCCTGCTGCGCCCACCATCCCTTGACCACAGCCCCAAGCATCTGCTGCGGGCTCTTGCAGGTCGACAGGTGCCCCAACATATCGGGGTATTCCTGCTCCAGGAAGTCCACCCACGCCGGACAGCACGACGTAAACATCGGCAAAGTGCCGCCGCCAGTCAGGCGTGCCACCAGTTCCGACGCCTCCTCCATCACGGTCAGGTCGGCCGAAAACGACGTGTCGAACACGTGATCGAACCCCAGCCGCCGCAACGTCGCGTTCAGCACCCCCGCAACGTCAATCCCGGGCTTCAGTCCGAACTGCTCGCCGATCGTAACCGACACGGCCGGCGCATGCTGGACAACGACGACCTTTTCAGGGTTGTGGATCGCGTCAAAGATTTCCTTGAAGCGGCTTTGCTCGGTCAGCGCGCCCGTCGGACACACCTTGATGCACTGGCCGCAGTCGACGCAATTCGACACGTTCAGCCCAGCGTGGAATGCCGGCGACACGCGCGCGCCGGTCCCGCGACCCACGAAATCGATGGCGGCGACGCTCTGGACCTCCTCGCACACCCGCACGCAACGTCCGCACAGGATGCACTTGGCCGGGTCGCGGACGATCGCCGGACTGGACAGGTCCACCTTGGGGTCCCAGTGGCCGCCCGAGTAACGCCGCTGCCGCACGCCCAGTTCTTCCGACATGTCCTGCAGGTCGCAATCGCCGTTGCGCGCACAGTACAAGCAGTCGTCGGGGTGGTTCGCCAGCAGCAATTCCACGATCGTCTTGCGCGCCTGGACCGCCCGAGGCGAGTGCGTCTGGACCTTCAGTCCATCGCGCACCGGAAACGCGCAACTGGGCACCAGTCCCGGCACGCCTTCGGCCTCGACCACGCACAGCCGACACGCACCAGTCGGCAGCATCCCGTCCATATGGCACAGCGTCGGGACCGAAATCCCCTCGCGCCGCAACACGGCCAGCAGCATCTCGCCCGCGTCCGCTTGGACCGTCCGTCCATTGACCTCTATCATGCTCACAGCGCCCTCCATCAGCTCACGATGACCGCGTTATGTCGACAATCGGTAACGCAGTTCCCGCACCCGATGCACTTGTCTTCAACGATGAAATGCGGGGTCTTTGCAGCGCCCAAGATCGCCTCGGCCGGGCAGTTTCGCGCACAGATCATGCAGCCGATGCACGCCTCAGGGTCGATGCTGTAGTGCATCAGTTCGGTGCATGCACCCGCCCGGCATTTGCGATCGAAGATGTGTTCTTCGTATTCCTCGCGGAACCAGCGCAATGTGGACATCACGGGGTTCGGCGCGGTCTGGCCCAGGCCACACAGGCTGGTGTCCTTGATGACGCCGGCCAACCGCTCCAGGTACATCACGCCTTGGAAGCGCTGCAGCGCCTCGATGGACGACTCGTTTCGGCGGCTGCGCGTGATCCGCTGCAAGACCTCGAGCATGCGCCTGGTACCCTCACGGCACGGAATGCACTTGCCGCAGGATTCGCGCTGGATGAAGTCCATGAAGAACTTCGCGATGTCGACCATGCAGGTCTTGTCGTCCATCACGACCAAGCCGCCGGATCCCATCATCGCCCCGACGGTTTTCAGCGATTCGTAGTCTACCGGGATACCGATGTGCGACGTCGGGATACAACCGCCCGACGGCCCGCCCACCTGGACGGCCTTGAACGTGCGCCCCTCGCCGACGCCGCCGCCGATCGCGAAAACGATGTCGGACAGCGGGGTGCCCATCGCGACCTCGACCAGGCCGGTACGCACGACCTTGCCCGACAACGCAAAGACCTTGGTACCCTTGCTGCCGTCGGTGCCCAGCGCCGAAAACGCCTCCCAGCCCTTCGCCATCAAGCGCGGCACGTTCGCCAGCGTCTCGACGTTGTTGATTACGGTCGGTTTGCCGAACAGCCCGCGTTCGGTCGGATATGGGGGCCGGGGCCGCGGCATGCCTCGTTTGCCTTCGATGCTGTGGATCAGCGCCGTTTCTTCGCCGCAAACGAACGCGCCGGCGCCCTGTTTGATCACGATATCGAGGTCGACGCCCGCGCCCAGGATGTCGTGGCCCAGCAGCCCAGCCCTCCGTGCCTGGGCGATCGCCTCGACCAACCGCGCGATGGCCAGCGGATACTCGGCGC
This sequence comes from uncultured Anaeromyxobacteraceae bacterium, assembly GCA_964531595.1. GTDB lineage: Bacteria > Myxococcota_A > UBA9042 > DTJE01 > DTJE01 > DUVQ01. Next base: position 4,778 of record CAZHDQ010000039.1, on the reverse strand, counting down.
GGATGTAAACGTACGCCTTCGAAGCACCGATGGCATACGCCGCGATCGCCATGCCCTCCAGCAGTCGATGGGGGTCGCCCTCGATGACGGCCCGGTCCATGAACGCCCCAGGGTCGCCTTCGTCAGCGTTACAGATCAGGTACTTCTGGTCAGCCGCCTGGCCTAAACCCAGTCGCCACTTCATGCCCACCTTGAACCCGCCACCGCCCCGCCCGCGCAGCCCGGATTGTTCGGTCTGGGTGCAGACTTCGGCCGGAGTCAGTCCCCGGATCGTGTCAGCGAACGCCCTGTAACCGCCGCGAGCGACGTATTCGTCGATGCGCGCCGGGTCGATGTGGCCGCAGTTTTCCAGTACCCAGCGCACCTGAGGCCCGAAGAACGGGTGGTCGGCTAGCGTCGGCACACCGTCCCAGGTAGCCAGTCCCTGCCCTGGGAACTGGACGACCGCGCGTGCAGGGTCGACCTGTCCGTCGAACGTACCTTGCAGTACCGCCGGCACGTCGCGGTCCGAAACGTGCGAAAACGACACTCGGCAGCGACCAGGTAGTTGCACGTCAACCAGCGGTTCGGCCGCGCAAAGCCCGATACAACCCACCTCGATTACGTCCGCCTGAACGTGGTTCTCGGCTAGCCACGCTTTGACGGCGACCAGCGTCTTTGCGGCGCCCGCACCCAATCCACACGTCCCAGTCCCCACGTAGACTACGGGCCGCGCCACGTCGTTTCGCAACAGAACGGCAAACTTCGATTCGATTTGTTCCCGATCGGCCTCGGACAGTCCATCGCCGCCCAGCCAGGATCGCAGCGCCCGCTCGTCGACTTGCGGCAGGCCGCCCATTGTCGTCATCACATCGTTCATTTCGCCCTCCGCCGGTACGTGTTCAGGATCCCGGCAACCCGTTCCGGCGCCACCCCCGCGTGGAACTCGCCGTTGACCGAAATTACCGGGGCCAGCCCGCACGCGCCGATACATGCGACGACCTCCAGGCTGAACAGCCCGTCTTTAGTGGTCTGGCCCGGCTCGATCTTCAAAGCCCGCTTCAACGATTCAAGCACGGTGGCCGAGCCTTTCACGTGGCATGCCGTCCCGCGACACACCTGGACGTGGAACCGACCCTGGGCCTGGAACCGGAACTGGTTGTAGAACGTCGCGACACCGAACACCTTGCTGGGAGGCAGGCTCAAGTGCCGCGACACCGCCATGACCGCTTCCCGCGACAAGTGCCCGTCCGCTTCCTGGACCGCCTGCAAAATCGGGATCAACTGTTCGCGTCCGCCCTCGCCAAAGCGTCCCAGAACATCCTCGACCGCGCTGCTCATCTTCCACCCTCGTCTTCAGCCAGGTTGTGATTTTGTTCACAACCAAGCAAATGATGGACGTATCTACTGCGTTTGTCAAGACAACATTCGCGTCACCGAGTCGATACTCCATGAATCCGCGCCAGCTAACAAAACGCTGCGATAAAGAAGACATCGAATCTATCGATCGGTAGGTTCGCGGGCCAAGTGACCGCAAGACCACGGGCAGACCGCCGCGACCAGCAAGCGAAATAGCGACACCGCATTTGTGATCGTTTTGCTTGACAGATGCTTCTGTGAATGTAATAACAGCAATGTCTCGCGCTGGAGGCGCCAGTGTCGGATTCCGAAAGAGTCCCGCTGCAAACCGTCGAACGCCTCAGCCGCTATCGCCGCGTCCTAGCTGATTTACAGGAATCCGGTGTTGCTTCCGTCTTTTCGCACCGACTGGCCGATCTGGTCGGCGTCACACCCGCGCAATTGCGCCGCGACCTTTCCATTTTTGGTTCATTCGGCAACGTCGCCCGCGGATATGACGTCGTGGACCTGCATCGGACCATTGGACACCTGCTGGGCACAGACCAATTGCAGACCCTCGCAATGATCGGCATGGGCAACCTGGGGCGAACCCTGTTGATGTACCGTGGATTCGAGGAACGTGGTTTCCACATTGGCCCGGTATTCGACCGCGACCCTGACAAGGTCGGCAAGGTCTACGCTGGGCGCCGCTGTTATGCCATCGACGATCTCGAGACCACCCTGCCCGACTTCGGCTGCCGGATGGCCATTCTCGCCTGCGGCCCGGTCGGACTGGACACAATCACAGGCCGCTTGGCCGCACTTGGCGTACGCGCTTTGTTGAATTTCGTTCCCCAGCGAATTGACGCCCCCGAATCCGTTTTCGTCGAAAACGTCGACCTGTCTGCAAAACTCGAAAAGTTATCGTTTTTAAGCCGGAGATGACCATTGACGCGCCATTTTGAAAAATCCGACTCGCTTTGCGCCTTATCCTGTGAATTTCTTCACATTCAAGTTGACCCACCTTCTCATGCATGTGCAGGGGAAGGCAATTCGTTGGCGGTTTCAGTCAAGGAGGACCCCATGAGCAAGAAAATTCTGGTCATCGACGACGATGCGGATCTGGTGGAATCCACCAGCGCGTTGCTGGCAGCGCAAGGCTACGAAGTTTCAAGCGCTCTGGGCGCGGCCGAAGGGCGCCAGGCGATCCGCAAACAGCGCCCCGACCTGATCGTCCTGGACATCATGATGGAAACCGACACGGCGGGTTTCGACCTGGCCTACGCGCTGAAGGAGGACCCGGCCACCCGGACGCTCCCAATCGTAATCCTGTCGTCGTTCCAGGAACATTTGGCGGAAAAGGGGGCTGCCTTCGAGCACGTTATGGGGCGGGACTGGCCAGCGGCTGAACTGCTGGAGAAACCGATCGACCCGACGCGGCTTGCGGCCGTTGTAGAACGGTTGCTGGCGGAAACGGTTGCCTGAGCCTAAAGACCCATCCGGCGAACCAATCTGGCGACGCTTGCCCCGACCTCTTGTGCCGCTTCGCGATGCCGTGCGTTGCGGGGCACGCCGTCGTCATCGAACGACCGCGGGGACGCATCGACGATCACGGCCCCTGGCAGCACCAGAGCCCCGGCCTCGGTCAATGCCTCCCACGCGCGGTCGACCAGAGCCAAGTTTCCAGTCAACTCTCCGCCGACGCCCAGCAAACCCACGATTGTCCGTGCCAGGGGGCCATCAGTCATATCCGGCGCCTCGGCCAGCACGATTAGAGCCTCGTCAAGCAGGTCCGCCAACGCATCCTGATCCCCTGGAAGGGACACGAGGAGCCCGCCACAACCCACCAGCGCCCTGGCCAGCGTCTCGACCACGGCATCGTCGAATTCACCGGACCTGACCCGGCCTCCCGAACGCGTCCGAATCACCACCGATTCCACGTCTGCAGACGCCTCTCGGCAGCCTAAGATCGCCAGTTCCAACAAGGCAGCGCTCCGATCGTCGTCGCCACCACCAAGGTCTAGTGCCCTGATCCGTACTGCCGCCATGCGTTCCCCACTAGCGCCCGATAGCGCCGCACCAAGGCCTGAAGCGTATCAGGAACCGCACCGGACCGCGAAATCAACGTGCAGACTTACGCCAGATTGAGCTAGAATGCCTCTGAAGCAAAATGAGGTCGACTGATGCGCCCGTTCTGCCGACGTTTGGCGTTCGTCCTGCTCCCCCTCGTCGCGTTCGCCTGTGAGGATGCCAAAGCCCCGGACATGTCCGGCATCGATATCATGCCGGCTCTGGACATCCCGACCCGCGACCCAGGCCGCGATCTGCACCCGTGGGATTACGGCCCTTGGGACCAGGGATCCGACAACTTTAGCGAGGACGCATCCTCCACCGACACGCCGGACAGCATGGTCGTGCCAGACGTGATCAAGGGTCCCGGCCGCATCCAGGTCACCCCGGATTCACTGGACTTCGGAACCGTCATGGGTGGCGGTTCTGTCGACCGCCCATTGATGCTGGTTAGTATTGGCGAGACCCCCGTATCGGTCCTTTCGATCGCACTCTCAACGGCGTCCGACCCGGACTTCCAGATACTCTCGATAGCCGGACCCGACCAGGTGGCGCCCGGTGCATTGATGTTGGTCGTACAGTACGCGCCGCCAGAAGAGGCGAGCCCTGGAGAGGCCCTGGGAAATTTGCAAATCATCACGGATTCAATTGAACAGGCGGTTATCGACGTCGCCGTCAAGGCTCGGCGAATCGCGCGAACGGGTTGCACGCTGGCGATAGAGCCCGAGTCGTTCTCGCTGGAATTCGGGGATATTCCCCAAGGGGACACGCGAGATCTTGTTATCAACCTGACCAACACCGGTACCATCCCCTGCCAAATCGACACGCTGGTCCTGCGCGCCTGCGCCAACACAACGGTCTGCAGCCCCGAAGACGGGAACACCCCACTGTTCGGCATGATCGACACGCCGCCTCTCCCGTCCGTCATAGAGTCCGGCGAGGACCTGTCATTGATGGTTCGCTTCCCGATGCCAAGCGCACCGTCGACCGGCAACGCGACGGAAAGGGCGTTCTTGGGCCTGATACACCGGGTCGAAGGCTACGGACTGCCGGATCCAATCATCGGTCACCTGCCAGCCGACTGCGATCCGTACGGTCCCTGCCCTCCAAACGTCTTCGGGCGAATCGTGGCTCCCGTGCTGGCTGCGGACCCGTCATCAGTCTCGTTCGGCAACGTCCGAGTTGGCTGCACGTCAGACTTGGTCCCTGTCGCGGTCACAAACGATTCCGCATCGACGGTGACGATCAAGTCGGTCGAAATCGACCCGAACTGCCCGCTGGCAGGCGACATCCAGATGGCTGGCGCCCCCGCGCCGGGCACTACAATCACCCCAACGAACGCATTTGTGTTGAAACTGAAATGGCTCCCATCCGTCGACGGCCCATTTACC
>CAZHDQ010000038.1:0-11645 GCA_964531595.1 uncultured Anaeromyxobacteraceae bacterium | reverse complement strand
GTGACGGCTGAGCGGGACGCTGTGGCAGACGACTGCGATGCCATGATAGGCGAGCGCGACGAGCTGGCGATCGAGCGGGACGCGCTGGTGATCGAGCGGGACGCGCTGCTTGCAGAAACTCACCGGTGTGATTCCCTGAAGCAGGTATTCGAGACCGAACGCAGCGCACTGCAGGCCGAGGTCGAACGACTGCGGCCGCTGACCGAGGCGGCGCCGGACAAAGGGGATGCGGTTCGGTTGGAAAAGATCGGGCAAGAATTGCAGGAGGCCGTTGCCGAAGTGGCTTCGCTGCGGGCGGCGAACAGGGCCTATGTGAAGCGTCTTGCCCGACTGATCCAGGAAGGCGCGGAGGAACGGGCGGAGGCTACGGCGACGGGCGTGTCCGCGGTTGTCGAAGCCGACTCCGGCCAGGAATCCGCTGCTCAGCGTGAAGCCTTCCGAGCGTCGTTGGAACGGATCAACGAGCACGTGTCGGATATGCGGACCGCGCTGGACGTCCTGGCCGGGCTGCTTCCCGACGTGCTGGACCGCTCGACTGCGGACGAGGGGATCGAGCAGTTGCGGGCGGCTCTCGAGGAACTTGTTTCAGGCAACCGCGACGTGAAATCCGAGGTTTTGGCTGCACGGAAGACGTTTTCCTGACCACGGATTCCGGTAAAAGCGAGCGGTTTTGTGGAAAATCCCCCGGTGGCTCCTGTCGTACTTCTTCGCTATAGTCGCCAGCGACTTGTTTTGAGGAGGATTGCCCATGAATCATCGCTTCGTCTTGTCAGCATTCGCCTTGGTAGCGGTGCTGGCTGTTGGCGCTCAGGCGAGGGCTGACGGTATGCGACCGGTAACGATCGAAGACATGATGCGGCTGCGGACGATCGGCGCCGTCACGCCCGTCCCTGCCGGGGCAGGCGTGCTGCTGCAAATCGGGACCTGGACCGGCGATGATCGCTTCGAACGCGACCTGTGGTATCTGGCGTCAGATACGTCGGCACCGCGGGCATTGACGACCGACGGCACCGGCGGGGGATCGCACACGTTCTCGCCGGACGGCCGCATGCTGGCGTTCGTAGGCGTGCGTAAAGGTGTTTCGGGGATCCACGTTTTGCCGATGGATGGCGGCGAGTCCCGCTTGCTGGCGGCGCTGGCGGTTCCAGCCGACAACCTGAGGTGGGCCGGGGACTTCCTGTTCTTCACGGCGGCTGTCTTTCCCGATTGCGGCGCGGATCTGGCCTGCACGGCCGATCGCCATGCCCAACGGGCCAAGGGGACCAGTGCCCTGGTGTACGAATCGCTGTACTACCGTCCCTGGAACACGTGGGCAGATGGTACGCACAACGGGCTTTTCCGACTGGACCCGACTTCCGGCAAGGTCGAGGCGGTCGCTGTGGGCGAGTTCGACGTGCCCCCGATCCCGTTTGGCGGCCGTGACGACTACGACGTGTCTTCCGATGGCCGCGTTGTCGTGTACACCGCCAAGAAGGTGCCGGACCCATGGCAGTCGACCAACGAAGACCTGTTCGAGGTGGTGGACGGTGTCGAGCGTAAGTTGACCGACAACCCGGCGGCGGACCGTACCCCACGGCTGTCCCCGGACGGCGGGCGTGTGGCTTACATGGCGCAGGCGATTCCAGGGTTCGAGTCCGATCGGGTTCGCCTGAAGATTCTGGATCGTAAGACCGGCGACACCATCACGATCGCGGACGACATCGTCAACGGGATATCGGAATTCGCCTGGATGCCGGACGGAAATTCACTGATCGTGATCGCCGAAGAACAAGGCCATTTGCTGCCCTACCGGGTCGAGGCACGCAAGAACGCCCCAGCGCGTCGCCTGGGCGCACGGTTCGTCTACCGCAAGCCCGTGGTCGCGCAGGATGGCAAGTCCGTGTTGTTCACCCGCGAAACGATGATTGAACCGGCGGACCTGTTCCGGATGGACCTCAAGAGCGGGACCGAGAAGCGCCTGACGGACCTGAACGCGGACCTTCTGAAGGGGCTGGCAATGCCCCGCATCGAGGAAATCTGGTGGGACGGTGCTGAAGTGGCCCCTGGCAAGCGTCAGCGCGTCCATGGGTTCCTGCTGGTACCGGCCGAAGCGACCAATTCGTCGCCGTTACCGCTGGTGATGTTTGTACACGGAGGGCCGCAGGGTTCGTTCCTGAACGCGTATCACCCGCGGTGGAACCCGCTTCCCGTGGCGGCTCAGGGATACGTTATCGCCCTGCCCAACCCGACAGGGTCGGTGGGCTACGGCCAGGATTTCGTCAACGCGGTCAGCCGCGACTGGGGCGGCAAGTCATACGAGGATCTGATGGCGCTGGTTGAGGTGCTGTCGCAGCGTCCGGAAATCGACGGCACGCGGGTTTGCGCGATGGGCGGGTCCTACGGCGGCTATATGGCGAACTGGATGGAAGCGAAGTCGGGCGACCGGTTCAAGTGCCTGATCAGTCACGCCGGCCCTTCCGCGCTGGAGGTCAAGTACGGGACGACCGATGAACTGTGGTTCCCGGAATGGGACATCGGCGGCGCGCCTTGGGATAACCCGGAGGCGTTCAAAAAGTGGTCGCCGATCACGTACGCGAAGGACTTCCAGACCCCGATGCTGGTCATCCACGGCGCCAACGACTTCCGTGTGCCTCTGGAGCAAGGACTGGTGATGTACCAGTTCCTGCGCAAACTGGGTGTCGATGCGAAACTGGTCGTATTCCCAGACGAGGACCACTTCATCAATCGGCCCGTCAACCGCAAGTTCTGGTACGACACCGTCAATGAATGGCTGGGGCGCTACCTGAAGGCGCGCTAGCGTTCGATTCTTGCCAACATAACCTCGGCATCCTCGCCGTTCTTGTAGTAGTGCGGCCGCATACCCACGGTGACGAATCCAAAGTCGACGTACAGGGCCTTGGCCGTTTCGTTCGACCGACGGACCTCCAGCGCGATTAACTCGGCGCGGTCGCGGCGCGCGTCGTGAAACAGTCGGCGCATCAACAGACGGCCGATGCCCCGGCACCGGCACCAGGGGGCCACGGCCAGATTCAGCAGGTGGTATTCGGGACCGGCAGCCCAGTAGATGGCGTATCCAACCAGACGCTTTTCGGCGTCCCGTGCGACGACCGACCGGGATATATCGTTGTGGGCCTCCCGTTCGAAGGCCAGTCGTTCCCACGGGTCGATGAAGCAGGCGTGTTCCAGGCGCAGGATATCGGTGACGTCATCTTCTTTCAGCGGGGACAGGCGAATATGGCGGGGATCGACGGGGCGCTCGCGGTCGTCGTGGTCCATGATGTTCATCGCCCGTATGCCGCGCGTGCGGGGATCACGGCTCCTCCAGTTCCACGAACGGCATGACCGTCGGCTTTCGGTCCATCCGACGCCTGAAGAACGCGCGGATCGAGGACACCAGCGTGGATTCCAATTCCTTTCGGGATGCCTCTATCCTCAGGTCCGCGATGGCGTCAGCCGCATGCTCGGCGACCGCGTTCATCAGGCCATCCTCGATCATGGGGCATCCTACCGACTGCACATCGACATGCACGGTCCATCGCTTGTGACCACGCTGGGCCTTCAGGTGCGCGGCTACGACCCCTGTCCAGGCGATGCGTTTGCGTTCGTCCAGGCGCAGCTCACCGGCATCACCGACCAACGGGCCATCGACGTAATGAAAGGTCAGCGGCAACTGTTCCAGCACGTTGCTGTCGTTTTTACCGACTTCTAACAGATGCCCGTTTTCGAGAACCCGGACCTCGTCGACGCCGCATTCCTCGGCCAACTTCGCGTGGGCTCGCAGGTAGGCGTATTCGCCGTGGATTGGCACGAACATGCGCGGCCGGACCAGTTCGAGCAACTCGCGCAATTCTTCGCGGTAGGCGTGTCCCGAGCCGTGGACCTTGGCGACGCCCTCGTGGATTACATTTGCCCCCAGTCTGGCCAGATTGTTGATCATCCTGTGGATCGGCTTTTCGTTGCCCGGAATTATGCGGCTGGACAAGATCACCGTGTCACCAGTGTGGATGCGCAGATCCGGGTGATCCATGTTGGCGGCACGGCATAGCGCGGACCGCGGCTCCGCCTGACTGCCGGTGCATAGGACCAGCATCTTCGAGTCGTGGATGCGTTCGATGTGGGCAGGCGCTACCAGGTCTTCCGGTGGCGGATGCTGGAAGGTGCGACCTGCTGCCTCCATGTAAACGCTCATGCTGCGACCCACCAGCCCGACCCGCCGTCCGCAGGCGTGGGCGACGTCGATCAACGCGCGGACACGGTGGACGTTGGATGCGAACAGCGACACGATTACGCGGCTCTCGGCGGCCTCGATGAGTTTGCGCAGTTGCTCCAAAACCTGACGCTCGGGAAACGTCCGACCAGGGACCTCGGCGTTCGTACTGTCAGCCATAAGCAGCCGCACGCCTTCGTCGCCGAGCCGCCGGAAAGCCTCGGTGTCGAACGGCCTGCCGTCCATAGGGTCCAGGTCGATCCGGAAGTCCCCCGAGTGAATCACTGTACCGACGGGCGTGCGCATCACCAGCGCGTGGCAGTCCGGGATGCTGTGGGTGACGCGGATGAACTGGACCTGGATCTGCCCGATATTCACCGTGGATTCGGGCGTAACCGGGATCAGGTTCGGTTTGTTGACTGAACCGTACTCGGCGGACTTCAATCGGATCAGTTCACACACGAAGGATGGGGCGTAAACGGGCACCGGCATGCGGCCGACGATGTGTTCGACAGCACCGATGTGGTCCTCATGGCCATGGGTCAAGATGATGGCCTTGACGCGATCGCGGTACTCGTCCAGCAGGTCCAGGTCCTGGATCATGCGTTCGGCACCGATCATTGATGCGTCGCAGAACTGGACCCCGGCATCAACGATCAGCCAGTCTTCGCCGACACCGAACAGTGTCATATTCATGCCGATTTCGCCCAGGCCGCCCATGGGCAGGATCTTCAGTGTGCCAGTGTCTACATGGTGTCGGTCGTCTTCGTCGATTCGCATATCACTCCCGGTTCGAAGGTTCTTCATCATCGGAGCGGGTCGCCAGGGGGCGCGTCCGCAGGTCTAGCGCCCGTTCAGCAGCCGAGCCGCCTCGGGGGCGAAGTACGTTAAAATCAGGTCCGCGCCGGCTCTTCGGATCGCCATTAGCGATTCCATCATCGCGCGGTCGTGGTCCAGCCATCCGCGTTCGGCCGCTGCCTTGATCATCGAGAATTCGCCGCTGACCTGGTAGGCGGCTAGCGGCAGGTCGAATTCGTCGCGCGCCATCCTGATCAGGTCCAGGCACGGTCCTGCCGGCTTGACCATCAGGATGTCGGCGCCTTCTTCTTCGTCCAGCAGCATTTCCATCATCGCCTCGCGAGCGTTGGCTGGATCCATCTGGTAGGACTTGCGGTCGCCGGACTTCGGCGCGGAATCGGCGGCCTCGCGGAAGGGACCGTAGAATACGGACGCGTGCTTGGCGGCGTAAGCCATGATTGGGATGTGCTCGAACCCGGCCTCGTCCAGTTCCTCGCGGATGAATCCTATCCGGCCGTCCATCATGTCGGACGGGGCGACCATGTCGGCCCCAGCGCGCACATGGGACACGGCTTCCTTGGCCAGCAGTTCCAGCGTCGCATCGTTCAAGACGGTGTTGCCTTCCAGCATGCCGCAGTGGCCGTGGTCGGTGTACTCGCACAGGCAGACGTCGGTGATGACCACCAAATCGTCGCCGAATTCCCGTTTCAGGGCGCGAACGGCCTGCTGCACCGGCGCCTTGTCGTTGTACGCCTCGGTGCCCAGAGCGTCCTTGCGTTCTGGGATGCCGAACAGGATCACGGCCGGGACGCCGGTCTTGACGAGGCCATGGGCGTCCTTGACCAACTGGTCGACGGACAACTGGAACTGGCCAGGCATCGCACCAATGGGCGTGCGGACGTCCTTTCCGGGGCAGGCGAACATCGGGTAGATCAGGTCATCGACCGACAGCCGCGTTTCGCGGACCATTCGTCGCAGAGTGTCTGTGCGCCGCAGGCGCCGCATGCGTCGTTCAGGGAATCCCATTGTTTGAACTCCATGCAATAAGCCGGGAACTCGGATAGCACGTGGGCCAATTCCGGTCAAGCGACGGCGCTGGCCAAGGGCCTCCGGTTTGGCCGGGGTTCGCCTTCGCGATCCATGGATTGAATAATCGTTGAAGGTCGTGCTTGGGAGTCACCACCACTTTGGTGACGGGGTCCGCGGCGAGGGGGCCAGGGGCCGCGCCGGTGCCCCCGCACCCGACTGGGGGCCGGTGACCTTCGCGGCCCAGACTCGGCCCCTGCGGGGCCTCAAACAGTAGGCCGCGTCGCGCTGCGCGCGAACAGGCTCCCGTCACCCTGTCGGGTCCCGCTGGTCCTCCAAAGGGCCCCCGGCCACCTCGCCGCGGACCCACGGACTTGTGTGGCGGGAAAGCCGGCGCGGAAGGCTTACCTAGTTATCCCTTGATTTTCAATTGGCCATGATTCGTCCTGTCTAGGAACGACCCAAACAACGAGGTGAAGCGATCATGCCGCAAGGAACCGTTCCTTTCCGGTACGAAATCGAGCGTGAGTTGAATGGAATCCACGGATATGGTGTAAGAGCACTCCGGAGCGAAGCGACGGCCCTAGGCCCCCGGCACGGGGAGAACGGACGTCAGTTTCCGGATCGGGCTGACTGCACTGGCAGGATTACCGGTTAGAAGTAGTACGGCTTGCACAGTCTGATTCTGGTTGCCCGTCGCCGTGGACGAATTTCGGCGGTTGCCTTAAAGTCACCGCGATGCGCGCAGAAAGCCACCCCAGCCTGCTGTCGATGCTTCCAGCCGATCTGGCGGCTCACCTTCACGGCCACGGGATTGCAGTCACGGACGGCGAGGCCCGTCGTATCATGGCACACGTTATCTCCGCGGGACGGGAGGGTTTTCCTGATGCCCGTCCGGTCGCGTTGCGTACCACGGATATGGTTGCGGCAACGACGGACCGCAGCCGCCCACGCGTCCTGGAGCGGGCGACCGACCCAGCAGACGGTTTCGTCAAGTACCTGTTCCAGGCAGCAGACGGCGCGTTGTTCGAAGCAGTCCGCATCCCGTTGCAGCGCCCCGGCGCCTTCAGTGTGTGCCTGTCGTCCCAGGTTGGCTGCGCAATGGGCTGCGTCTTCTGTGCGACGGGCCGACTGGGGTTGTCCCGGAACCTGGATGCTGCCGAAATAGTCGGATCTTTTTTGGCAATCCGCGACGAAGCGCCCGGTCGCGTGACCGGGGCTGTGTTCATGGGGCAGGGCGACCCCCTCGGGAACCCGGAATCGGTCGCTCAGGCCGCGCGTGTGCTGTGCGACCCCTGCGGTGGGCGCATCAGCGCCGACGCGATCAGCGTGTCGACCGTCGGCCCAGCGGCCCGGATCCGCCGCTACACCAGCGAGGGGCATCCTTTCAGGCTGATCGTCTCGATAGGTTCGTTCCTGGCGGACCGGAGGGCGGCGCTGATGCCGGTCACCGGTCGCGAAACACCCGCCCAGACCTTCGCGGCGCTTCGAGAGCACGCCGATGCGATCCGCGACCGGGTGACCGTGGCCTGGGTGCTCATCGACGGGGTCAACTGCGACGACGCCGAGGTTGATGCCCTGGTGACGCTGGGGGATGGTTGCCCGTTACGCGTCAACCTGATCGAGGTCAACGACCCTAGGGCCGACGGATTCAGGCCCCCGCCGTTGGATCGTCTGAACGCAATCCGACGCCGGTTGTGCGACCTGGGTATCCCGGTGGTCCGTCGCTATTCAGGCGGAGTCGCCGCCCATGCAGCCTGCGGGATGCTGGCGTCGCGCATGTTGGGCGGTTCCTCGTGACGTGACACGCCGTGTCATAATAGGTTTTTCGGTGCTTTCAGGCTGCGGATTTACGGCGCAAAAGGGGGAGCAACATGATTCGAAATCGCGCCACTTGGCGGCTGGGACTGTTGGTCCTGACAGCGGCGACATTGCTGTTCGTCGCCTGCGGCCAGGAACTGGCGGACGCATTCGAAACCGATGTTGCGCCCGACACCCCGGACACTTTCGATCCGGGGCCGGCTACCGTCACGCTGGCCGCCGGGGATGCTGCTCTCGTGATCGACCGGGTCGCCATGACGATGACGCTGACTCACGCCGGAGGTCCCCGGGTCCTCTTCGACCAAGACGGGTTGTGGCTGGGGCGAGTGGATGCGATCGACGATGCCACGAACTACGATCCGTACCCGATGGCGGTTGCCGATGACATGTTTGATCCACCGGCGGGCTTGGTATGGCTGGCTGTGACTAAAATGTGGTTCGGCGCCCATGACAGCTCCTCGGCCCAGGTCTTCCTGCGATTCGGCGAAAAACAGGCACTGTTGACGTTGCGGGCCCAGGCGGACGGGCGCTATTTCGCACTTCTGGTTCCGGACTCCGAGGGTGACGACGTGGCGTATTTTCGCGTTCGGCCAGTGGTGGCAGCCGACGAAGCGTTCTACGGCCTGGGCGCCTATCTGGACCAGGCCGAGCACCGCGGAAAGGTCCGCGCGATGCAATTGGAATGGGATGCAGACATCGAGTCCAGCTACAACGAGGCCCATGTCCCGGTGCCGTTCGTGATCGGCACCCGCGGTTGGGGCCTGTTCGTGGAATGTCCCTATCCTGGGGTGTTCGACGTCGCGGCGGCCGACGAGACCCGCGTCGACGCGTGGTTCGGGACCGGTGCGGCATCGACCGAAGGCCTGGCATTCCACCTGTTCGCCACGAAAAACCCTATCGACGTGACGCGTAAATACTACGACGTTTCTGGCGATCCGCTGCTGCCGGCGCGGTGGGCCCTTGGGCCGTGGATCTGGCGCGACGAGGTCGCCGGGCAGGCGGCCGTAGAAGACGACTTGGACAAGATACGCGAACACGATCTGGCAACGACGGGCTACTGGATCGACCGGCCCTATGCGAACGGCGTCAACAGTTTCGACTTCCACTCAGTCAACTATCCGGACCCCCAGGCGATGATTGATCGGATGCATGCGATGGGCTTCCGGACGGCCCTGTGGCACACCCCGTACATTACCGAGAGCAAGGAATCGTCCTCGCAGACCCAGGAATTTCTGGCCCACGCCAAGGACAACGGATTCTATCCAGACCCGATCGGCATCCGCTTCAACGGGTGGGGCGACTTCATCGACCTGACGAACCCGGATGCCTACGCGTGGTGGCAATCGCTAATCCACCGCTACACCGACATGGGCGTCGAAGGATTCAAACTGGACTACGCCGAGGACATCATCCCGGGGCTGCTGGGCGTGCGCAATCAATGGGGCTTTTTTGACGGCAGCGACGAACGCACGATGCACAGCCGCATGAAACTGTTCTACCACCGGGTCTATGCCGAAACGCTACCCTCAGACGGGGGTTTTCTGTTGTGTCGTGCGGGCACCTACGGTGATCAGGTAAACGTCAATGTGATTTGGCCCGGCGACCTGGACGCTACGATGTGGGGGCATCGGGAAGTCGTCCAAACGGCCGGCGGCAAGACGATTACCGCCGTGGGCGGCCTGGGGCCGTCGATGGTATACGGGCTCAGCCTGGGGCCATCTGGCTTTCCGTTTTACGGGTCCGATACTGGCGGATACCGTGGCTCGCCGCCAGGTCCGGACAAGCAGACCTTCATGCGTTGGTTCCAGCAGACGGCGTTGTCGTCGGTGATGCAGGTCGGGACCTCCGGGAATTCGGTTCCGTGGGAATTTCGGCCTGAAAAGGAAGGTTTTGACCAGGAGGTCCTGGATACTTACCGGAATTATTCACGATTGCACCTGCGCCTTTTTCCGTACGAGTGGACGTACGCGAAGAATATTGCGGTCGACGGGCGCCCGATCCAGCGGCCGCTTGGGCTGGCCTATCCGGAAATGGGGCTGCATCCGTCGGACACCTACCTGTTTGGAGACGACCTTCTGGTCGCGCCGGTAATCGTGCGCGACGCGGTTACGCGAGACGTACACCTGCCGCCGGGGAAATGGATGGATTGGTGGGACGGTACGGTCCTGGATGGCGGTCAGATGCACACCGTAGACGCGCCTCTGGACCGCCTGCCGCTCTTCCTTGCCCAGGGAGGGATCGTACCCTTGCTGCGCCCGACGATCGACACGATCGCGCCGGTTGCCGATCCAGAGGCCATCGATTCCTATGCCACCACCCCAGGCGTTCTCTGGGTGCGGGTGTTCCCAGGCGCGGCTTCGACGTTCACGTTGTTCGACGGTGCCCGCGTCGGCCAGTCGCAGGATGGGGACAAAACCCTGCTGACCTGGGAGGACGGCGACGAATTCCATCAGGGCGCGGTTTTCGAAATCACCGGCTTTCCAGAGGCGCCAAGTGCGGTGTCCGACAACGACGGGTTGCTGGCCGCTGTCGACGACATTTCCGCCCTCGACGCAGCGGTTTCCGGTTGGCTGTGGCTTGGGGAGCGGTCGGGCACGCTGTACGTCAAGGTACCTGGCGGGACGCACGCGGGGGCGGTTTCCGCGGCGAACTGACTGGTGCCCGTGCCTTCGGGTTACCCAAGCCGAACGTCAGGGCTTGTCGCCGTAGGCTGGCAGGATTTCGTACGGCAGCATCGCCAGTTCCGCAACCTTTTCGCGGATCTCGCCGGGGGCCACGCCGTACTCGACGATCAAGTTGCCGGCGCGGTCGTAATCGCCCTCCACCTCGATAATCAGCAGTTCGGCGATCAACTTGCGCACCGCGTCGTGAAGCCGATCGATCCGCACTCGGAATCGTTTAGCGTTGGCCTCGTAGCGGTAGACACCCTCCTCGGCCAGGTAGTTGTAGACGATCAGTTTGGCCAACCCATGGGTCTCTTGAATGTCGCGCCGAAAGGTCTCGAACATCGAAACCAGGTGGGTGACGGGGCCAGCCAGGCGCATCTCTTCGGACAAGACACCGTTGTCGACCAGCCATTCGTTGTTCAGCAGTGCGATCGCCTCGGCCCGCGCCCCTGCGATCACGCCATGACGCTGCCGAAGCAGGATACGCGAGGGCACCTTTTCACCACCGGGCAATTCCACCGGAATCGGCGATAGCCCGTGAGCGAACTGCCAAAGTAGCATCTGGTGATAGTACGCATCGTTCGTGACAGCCGAGACCTGATCGCCGCAAATCACTTCCTGCGCCATCGGCGCCACGACGTGGTGAAACTTCGCATCCAGCACGTTCTTGAGGATCACGTGCTTCGAGCCCTTGGCGACCTTGACGCGTTCGTCGTTGGGTAGCACATAGGCGCGAATCTGAAACCCCGCACGCGCTTGGCCTGCTGCATAGATTTCGTCCGCAACCACGAGAGGGGTCGTCTTCACCAGTTCGACGCGACTGCGCAACTCATCGGCCAGCGGCAGTGCAACCAGCAGGTCCCGTGCGTAGCGTTCCAACCGTGCGACTTTTCGCGTTTCTTCGATGTTGCGCAGTGTCACGACAGCCGTGAACGCCGCCTTGTAGCCGAGCAGGCGGTCCTCGTAGAACTCGTAGGGGCCGATCGCGATATCGATCGGGCAGTTCCCGACGTCCATCCACAGCATCTCGGATTTGAAGTAGTCGTCCGTTTCCAGGGCGTGTGCCCGGGACTTCAGGAATTTCGCCAGCGGTTTGCATTCCGACAAGGCCGCAGCATCGTGCAGCG
>CAZHDQ010000037.1:0-11717 GCA_964531595.1 uncultured Anaeromyxobacteraceae bacterium | reverse complement strand
CGCCTTTACCGGCGGGTGACTTGGGTGTCCACGGATGTGGCTGCGGGCCACGGAAGCGCCGAACGATGTGTGGAATATCAGCGATTTTTGCCGGGGAAGCACCGCTGGGCGACGCTGAGCGTGACCTTGTGGGCGCGATGACGGGGGTTTTGCGCCACCGCGGTCCCGACGCTACTGGCTTTTCGTTCGACCCCCGATTTGCCCTGGGAAACGCCCGGTTGCGCATCCAGGACTTGGACCGATCCGCCGATTTGCCGATGGCGTCCGATGACGGCCAGGTTTTGTTAGCCTACAACGGCGAGGTCACAAATCACCTGGAGTTGCGTGCTCGCTTTCTGAAGGGCCAGGAATCCCGCTTCCGGACGAGGTCGGATTCCGAGGTTGTGCTGCGACTGTACCAGGAATTCGGCATCAGTTTCCTGGAGCATTTGACTGGGCAGTTTGCGTTCGTGCTGGTCGATCGACGCCTTGGCCGGGCCTGGGTCGTCCGCGACTTCTTCGGGATTCGTCCGATGTTCTTTGCGCGGGCGGGCGGGCGGCTTCACGTTGCGTCTGAAATCAAGGCACTACTGGAGGTCCCCGGCGTCGATCGGACGGTCGATTCCGAGGGGCTGTTCCACTACTTCTCGCTGGCCTACATCCCTGAAGAACGGACGCCTTTCATGGGCATCCGAGAACTCCCCGGCTCACAATTGATCGAGGTCGACCTGCGGACCGGCGCGTGGTCGCAGCGCACCTACTATGAAATCAAGTACGACCCGAATCCCTCAATGACAGAGGCCGAGGCCGTGGGCCCGCTGCGCGACGCGATGGTGGACAGCGTGCGGCGGAATCTGATTGCGGACGCCCCAGTCGGGCTGACGTTCTCGGGCGGCTTCGACACCAGCAGTATTCTGGGGATCGCTCGGACGCTACGCCCCGCCGAGGAACTGCACACTTACTCCGTCGTGATGGAGGAGCCGTCGTTCGACGAATCCCGCTGGCAGCGGATGATGATCGACCCGGCGCGCCACCCGCACCACGAGATTCGCGTCGGGCCGGAGCAGGTCGAGCAATCCTTGTACGAGCACCTGGCCTTCCTGGACGAGCCAACCGGCGACGGCGCTGCCATCCCGTTCTACCTGCTGGCGCGCGAGGCGGCAAAGGACGTCCGGGTCCTGCTGTCCGGCGAGGGCGGCGACGAAACGTTCAATGCGTACGAAACGCACTTGGCCAACAAGATGCGGCGGGTCTACCGGCGCCTGATGCCGCCACCGGCCAGGCAGGTCGCCTACTGGGCGGCCCACGCGCTGCCGTGCGATTATCGCAAGCTTTCGTTCGACTTTTTGTCCAAGCGGTTCACCGAGGGGGTGGAACTGGACGTGCCGGGCGCTCACATGCACTGGCGCCACGTCCTGGACGACGCCGACAAGCGCGCGCTGATGCCGCTTTGTCACGATACGGAACCGACGGACAACCTGTTTAGGCGGGTCTACGAAAGTCTGCCGTTCCCGGATGAACTGAACCGCCTTTCGATCATGGATATTCGCCACTACTTCGAAGCCGACCTGATGGTCAAGAACGACCGGATGCTGATGGCGCATTCGATCGAGCCACGACTGCCGTACATGGACCGGTTGCTGCTGGAACACGTTGCCCGGATCCCCGTAAACCTGCGGATCCGTCGGTTCCAGCGGCGCTACCTGCAGCGGCAGGCGATGCGGGAGTTCGTGCCGGCCGGCGTGTACCGCCGCGCGAACATGGGTCTGGAGATGCCCCATTCGCTGTGGTTCCTGGGTCCGCTGCGTGCGATGGCGGAACGGCTGCTGGCACCAGGGCCCGTAGAGCGCACGGGCGTGCTGAACCCTGCGGTCGTCACGCGGTTGTGGCGCGAACACATCGAGCGTCGCCGCGACAACGGTCGGGCTTTGTGGTCGATCCTGGTGCTGGTGGCGTGGTTTGAATTGTACGTCGATTCCAGTCGTTACAAGGACTTCTTGCGCGTGTAGCGATGGGGTAGAGGGGATTCATGCAGGATTGCCCCGCCGCCGATTCGTCGCCTACCAATCGCCTGCGCTGGTCGCGAGTGCTCCATCTGGTTCCTTACGGCATCACACTCATCCTCCTGGTGGCGATCGCGCGGTATTCCGATGGCTTCGCGGTCTCGTTTCGGGCCCGATGGGAGTATCTTGCCGTGGCCGTCGCGCTGTCGCTTCTGCTCAATATCGGGGTAGCATCGATCAAACTGTGGTTTCTGTTGAAAGCGTTTGACCTGCAAATCCCGCTGGGTCGCGTAGTCCGAATGATCATGGGTTTGCTGCCCATCACGTTCTTCATGCCGCTTCAGTCTGGCCTCGTGCTGGGCGCACTCGCTCTGAGGGGGGACGGTGGTGTCGACACCGTCTCGGCTGTCGAGACGATCACGTTCGACAAGTACCTGACCTTGCTGGGGACATTCGTTTTGGTGTTCGTCGGCTGGTTCCTTCTGCCGGCGGACCATTTTCTGGTGCTGTTTTGGATCCCGTACGCGGCGGCGGCCGGGGTCGCAACGCTGTGGCTGGGCCGTCCGCTACGCGCCCTTTGGCGGCGGTTGCCGTTCCTGCGAGACCACTCGATGATGCTGGGACGCTCGCTGGGGACGCCCCGGAAACTGGGTCTGCTGGCGCTGGCTACGGTGTACCAGGCATCCGATGTCGTGAGTATGTGGTTAATCTGTAGGGCACTGGGTATCGAGATCGACACGATGTTGCTGGTCGGCGTGTTCCCGGTCGTGCTGCTGCTGTCGTACGTGCCGATCAGCGTCAGCGGTTTGGGGGTTCGAGAGCCGCTGGTGGCCCTGTTCTACGGCGGGGCGATGTCCCGTGAGCAAGGGATCGGATCGGGTCTACTGATCGATCTGATCGAGTATGTCGCTCCGGCACTGTTCGGGATCCTGGCCCTGCCGTGGCTGCTGCGGTCGCTCCGGGCTTCGTTCGCGCGAAAGGACGCCTAGTAACATTGTGTAGTGGGTTTCGCGGGCTCACATACATGGTCTGTGTTCTGCCTTCCCCTTGGATTTGACGCCTGCCGGTGTCTTCAAGATACTTGCCCCCGCGGCCATTGATGGCGGTTGGAACACTTGCCTACGCTTTCTAAAGAACCCTTGCTCTGCGTCCTGCGTGGGAGGTGCCTGTCCTGCCGGGTCCTGGGCATCATCCTGGTAGCACTGGCCTGGTCCGCATTTTCGACTGCGGTCGCCGATGCCGCCCCTGGCCCTTCCGGCCTGTCCGGCCTATCCGACGCGTTCGCTCCGGTCGTCATTGTCGCGCCGGCCGCTGCGCCGGCCTCACCCTGGGGGCGGGCCGGGGCCCTCGCGGTGGCCGTGGCTGCCATCGCGGTGTTGGGGGTTGCCGTCCGCCGCAAATCGGATCTGTCCCGCGCGGTCGTCCTAGTCGGAGGCGCAAGCGTCGTTACCCGCGCGTTCGTTCCCTTCGCATTGATGCACACCCAGACCGACGACCTGCGCCTGGTCGCCGCGGCTCGCGGCATCGAAGGGTTCACTCTCGACGGTTTCAATGCCCCATCCGGGATGATCCTGCCGGTCATTCGGTTCGCGATGCGCCTGGCCGGAGACAATCTGGAGGCGGCGTATCTTCCGTCGTTCCTCGCGGGCCTCCTGCTGCCTACGCTGGCGCTGCTGCTTGGTGCGGCTTGGTTCCGTAGCACTCGGGCCGGTGTGTGGGCGGCCGTGCCGGTTCTGGTCAGCCCCGCCGCATGGGCGTTTTCCGGGGCCATTTCGGCCTACATGATCGCCGCTACGCTGTTTGCGGGTGCCCTGGTTGCAGGTGTCCTGGCCGGGCAACGCCGCGGGGCCGTTCAGGCGGTCTTGCTTGTTGCGGCCGCGGTCCTCCTGTTGGTTTCCGCGCTGCTCAAACCGGAATTCCTGCTGCTTGTTCCGGTGCATGCGGCGCTTATGCTAGCGGCGTGGCGTGCTTCGGGAGGGCGGTGGCGCCTGTCCTCACTGGTCCCGGCGGTCGTAGTATCCCTGATCCTGGTCGTCGCGTTCAGGCCGTATCTTGCCGAGTTCCTGGTGACGGCGCTGCGTCGCGGCAAGGGGCCGGAAGGCGTTTGGCTGGAACGTGTTCTCGAATACACGCTGCTCGGGTTTCTGGTCTTCAATCCGCCGTTCCTGCCCTGGAAACTGGTGTTTCTGCGAAGCCTGTTTCGCCGCCAAGACCTCGCCTTGCGGGCACTCCAGGCGGCCACGCTTTCCCTGGTATTCCTGTACGTCTTGTCGGGCGGCACGTTCGGCTTCAATCAGTGGCGTCATGCGTTACTATTCCTGGTCTTGTTCCACGTGGCCATCGCTCCCGAAATCATCCGCCTGATCGAGTCTCGCCGGCATTGGGGCGTTAGGCTGTTCGTGATCCTGTTGGTGCTGGGTGATCTGGCTGGCTACGCGACCTATGCCAGTTGGATCCGGTTCCGGACCGATCCGACCGGGCCGATTAGGGCCGCCGGGGTCGATGCCGCGACGCTAGTGATTTACGCGCATCACGGGCAGGACCACGACCCCTCAAACCTGCTGGCCGCCGCGGGCGTGCCTCGCAGCTTGCCGCTAGATTCCCTGTGGCCGCCGTCGTGTCCGGAGGGTCGGGATCAGGCTCTTGTGGCGCTGCGCGGTGCGGCGTTTCAACTGATGGACCGCCTGGAAATATATGACGTCGAAAAACGCTGCGAGGTCGGGACCGCCTTCCAGGACATCCGGAAACTGGATGCGGACTTTGCCTGGCTACTTTCGTGCCTGCCGCCGTCTTTTCTTGACCGAGCCCAGGCACTGGTCGACCAGATGGCACGCATCCGGGCCGCCGTCGACCCGGCCCTGTGCGCCAGCGATCTGGAGGCTACCGCCGCGACCCTGCAGCCCTTCGACCGGGTGTTCCTGTTCGTGGACCTGGCGCCGGTCGAGGAGGAGGCTTCTTGGAAGGGCCACGAATTCGTCCGTCGCGAGCCGCTGGACTTGGCGGCGCAAACGATGACCCTGGAAGAACCGCTTCGGATGGACCGTCCCAACCTGGTCGCGGTGCGGCGCGTGGGGACATCGGATGGTCGTGAACTGTGGGTGCGCCGATGACCGGGCTGGACGTTGTGATCCCCCTGCGTGACGAGGAGGCAAATGTCGGTCCGCTGATCGGCGAACTCCGCACCGCGCTCGCCGGGCTCGACTGGCGTGTGATCCTGGTGGATGACGGCAGTCGGGACCAGACGGCTGCGTTGATTCGGCAAGAGGCCGAAGCCGATCCGGATCACGTGCTGGCGGTGGTGTTGGGCGGCCGATGTGGCAAACAGGTCGCCCTCCTGGAAGGCTTCGCGCGCAGCGAACGCCCGCTTGTCCTGACCATGGACGGCGATCTGCAAGACGACCCCGCCGCGGTGCCTGCGCTCCTTGCTGCTATCAACGATGGGGCCGACGCGGTCATCGCGGTGCGAACACGCCGTGCGGAAGGACCCGTCAAGACGTTGCCCTCGCGGGCGCTGGCCCACATGGTGCGTCGGCGGTTCGGCCTGGAGCTGCCTGACGTCAATGCACCGATGCGACTGGTGCGGCGCGAGTTGCTGGACGGGCTGACGCTTCGCGACGGGGAATTCCGTTTCCTTCCGGTGCTGTGGCGACTGGCCGGGCGGCGAGTGGACCAGGTTCCAGTGATACAGCGGGAGCGGCGGGCCGGGGTTTCCAAATTCCGCGGTGCCTGGCGGTTTGTCGAGGCGCTTTTCGTGCTGTGGACCTTGCCGGCCGCGCCCAGGAAACGGCATTGGTGGCTGCGTGTTGTCGGGACGCTGTTGCTGCTGGCGCTGGTGGCGGCGGTGGTCGACCTGGGGGCGTTGGCGAATGCGTTTAGAGCGGTGCCCGCGCGCTGGATGGTGGCGCTCGGGGCTGCCAACCTTGCAGTCCTGGCCCTCAAGGCACTGCGGTGGCGGACGGTGCTTGCTGGCTGGGGCATAGAACTGCGGCACGGCGAGGCCCTGCGTGCCTACCTGGTTGGTACGCTGTTCGGCAACCTGACCCCGATGCATGCCGGTGCCGTGGTTCGGGCGACCGTCGTAGTCCGTCACGCCCACGGCCGCGTAGCGACGGCCCTCGCGTCGGTGTTGGTGGACCGGGGATTCGACCTACTGTTCCTGTCGCTCGTCGCACTGCATGTCGTGGTACGCCCAGCTTCGCCATGGCTGATGCTGCTAGGTTGCGGTGTGGCGGTGGCTGCGTTCGTCTTGCTGGCATCATGCATGCGAGTGGATCCCGATGCGGGGGTGGGGCTTTCTGTGCCGTCGTTGAGGGTGCGCGGGTCGCTGTGGGCGCCGGCGCTGCTGACCGTGGCCGCGTATGCCGTATTTTGGGGACTCGCGTGGCAATTGGCACGGGCGGCCGGGATTCAGATCCATCCGCTCGAATTAGCGGGGGTTCTCGCTGCGGTCAACCTGGTCGCTATAGTGCCGGTCACATGGTCCGGCATTGGGGCGCGCGAACTGGCGATGGTCGTTTTCCTGAGCCCTCTGGGCGTAGATCCCACGGTTGCGGTCGCCTTTGGCGTGGCGTATTCGGTAACGTTCTACCTGTCCTCCGTGTCCTGGGGGGCGTTGGCCTTGCTGGCCGATCAGTTTATGGGGCGGCGCCGGGGAAACGGTAAATGAACATCACGACAGTCAACCTGCCCGACCGTGATGGGCAGAACATCATCAAGGATCTCTTCAACGGGGCCTGGTGCCGGGGTGCGCGAATCGGCGGCGCCGCCATGCCTCCCTTGAGCCTGTTGTACGCGTCCACCGCGGCGCGCGCCACCGGGATCAATGGCCGCTTTGTCGACGCGGCATTGGAAGGACTGGTCGGAGACGCGTTGGCACACAGACTCGCGGGTACCGACGTCCTGCTGGCCCACACATCGAACTACACGTTGGCTAACGACGAGGCGACCCTGGTGACGCTTCGGCGGGCGCTCGGCTGTCGCGTGGCACTGTTCGGCAACCTTGAGGCCCCGACGGCCAATCGATTGGTGGACGAAGGCGTGGCCGACTGGGTCTGCCGCCAGGACCCCGAAGAGGCTTTCGCCGAACTGGCGCAGGTGTTGGCGACTGGTGTAAAACCGCACGGTCCCATCGCCGCGCTTCATTTAGCCGGGGTCACCGCCCCGCCACTGCGTCCGCTCGGCCCCCTGGACGATAAACCGGTGCCGGACCGTGCCCCGATCCGTTCGCACCGTTACCGCAACCCGCTGTCGGTGACGTCGGACTGGACGACCGCGCTCACGTCTCGTGGCTGTCAGTTCGCCTGTGGCTTCTGCAACACGCCGGGCTATTACGGCCGGACCTATCGCCGCCATTCGCCCGCGTACGTCGTTGATGAACTGCGCTACCTGCGCACGCTGGGCTACGCCGAGGTCTTTTTCAGGGACGACCTTTTTTTCGCCGGTAAGGTCGATGAACTGTGCGAGGCGATGATCCGGGCCGACCTGCGCCTGGCGTGGTCGTGCAACCATCGCGTGGATACGCTCGACGAGCCTACGCTTCGATTGATGCGCCGTGCGGGCTGCCACACAATCAAGTTTGGAGTCGAATCGGGCGACGACACTGTCCTGGCCGGCCTGGGCAAGCCGGTCCACGCGCAGGCCGAGTGGACGTTTGCGCAGTGTCGCCAAATCGGCATCCGCACTCACGCGCACCTGATGATTGGGCTACCCGGCGAGACGCGTGCCCAGATGGAACAAACTGTGCGTTTGCTGCACCGACTTTCGCCCTACTCGTTCACGATGGGGATGTTCACGCCGCACCCAGGTTCGGCGTTCCACGATCGCCTCGTGGCCGAGGGCCGCACCGTTGGAGGTGACTGGAAGGATCGGGTCCGCGGCAACCCCTCTGCTGTCTCCGACGACGAATTGGACGCGTTGCTGCGACGGACCTACCTGTCCTTTTACCTCGCGCCGCGCCGTGTATTCCGGTACGCCCGGGATGTCCGTAAATGGGCGCAGTTCGCGTCTGTCGGTTTGCAGATGGTGCGCGGTTTCCTGGTCGGGGGGCGCCGATGAAATTGCTACCGAAGGAGGGGTCGCTGGGCCTGCGCGCTTTGCAGCACTGGGCCCGGCGCGATCGTGACGATGTCTTCGATCCATTCAAGGTCAAGGTGTTCGTCACTCAGCGGTGCAACTTGGCGTGTCGACACTGCGACATCGGGCGCCAGGCCGCCGACGGTGAAGACGAACTGACGGCAGCCCAGTGGGCAGCCTTTTGGCAGGCAAACCCCGGATTGCAGATCGTGTCTCTGTCCGGCGGTGAGCCGTTTCTTCGCGAGGACCTTGATGAAATTGCCGTCGCGGCCGTAACCAACCTGCCCCAATTGGTCACACTGACCGTCAACACCAACGGCTGGTTCACGGATAGGATCGTCCGGTTCGTACACAACGTGGTGCCCAGGTTGCCGTCACGGTGCCGCCTGATCGTCACCTGCTCATCCGATGGCCCGCCAGCGGATCACGCCCGGATCCGCAACAGTGAGTTGTCGTTTACGCGAAAGGAAACGACCCTGGCGGCGCTGCGCGAACTGGCTGCGCGCACCCCGGCGCTGCTTGTTCGGCACAACGTCAACGTCAATCCATGGAACCTGGACGTAATCGGGGATTACGTTGACGACTTGCGCGCGCGCGGGGACGCGGCTTTCATCAGCCTGTATGCCGCATCCGAGCACTACGGCCACGGCCCAGGGGCGTTTCGCGAGGTGGCGGCCTTCCGGCAGGCATTGGCTGGGCACGCCGGTTTATTGGACCGGTTGCGGCGCGGGCAGGGCTTTTTGGGGGACCGGTATCTCGCGCTGGCCCGCCGCTTTCTGGCGTCTTCGGGCCGCGACCAACCGGTGCCGTGCTTCAGCCTTCGCGCGTCGGTAATCGTGTTGCACGACGGTTCGGTCCGCCCTTGCATCCACTTCCCCGCGGACCTAGGGCGGGTCCAAGACCACGGATTCAGTTTGCACGACTTGGTCGATACTGCGCGGGGCAATAAGTTGCGGCGGCAGATTCGCGCCGGGGCGTGCCCTGTCTGCTGGACGCCAAACGAGGCGTACGTGTCCCTGATGTGCAACCTGCCGAATCCGGCGCTGTGGGATGACGGGCTTGGAACGCCGGGGCCGTTTTGATCCCCGGGCGGCCTCCCGGGTCGCCGGTGTCCCAGCTACTCCTTCAAGGCGATTGTTTCAATCACGGCGCCGTCGTTTGAGTCGATCACCTGCATCGTGACCGTGCCACCATGCACCGAGATCATCGCGTGGTGATGCACCTTCTGGGCGAATACGCGCAGGTCGGCCATTTCGGGAATCACGTTGGAATCAGTGCCGTACAAGGGGGCCCCGCCGCCGCCCAGCGTGAAGTAGTGCACGCCTTCGACCAGGAAGTGCTCGTAGCAGTGGTTGTGGCCCGCGAAGAACCCAAGGACGCCCGCATCCCGGAACAGCGGATGCAGGATCTCGGCGCCGCCGCTGTAGGGCAGGTGGTTCGAGAACGTGTACATCGGGTTGTGTGCCATGACGAAAATGTGGAAGCCTTCCGCCGAGAGCCGCGTCAGTTCCTGGGTCAGCCAGACCAGTTCCGGCCCAGTAGTCAGGTCATCCTCGGTGTTCAACAAGATGAACGCGGCGTTGCCATAGACGAACGTGAATGTCATGCCGTCGTCCGGTTGGTCCAGGAACGCGTTGTAGTAGTCGCCGCAGCCGAACGCGATCAGTTCGTGGTTGCCGGGGACGCCGTAGAACGGGGCGTGCGCCATCAAGGGGCCTTCAATGTCAAAGAAGGTCTGCCAATCTTTCAGGTTGCCCCCGACCTCGCCGAAGTCGCCGGTGTGCAGCATGAACCGAGGCAGCGGGTCACCGTCCATGATTGTCTGAATGACCTTGCGGTGGTCGTCATGCTTTGTCCGCGTGTCCCCGAAGGCCAGGAATTCGAACGCGGTGGTGGAGGCCGGATCCGGGGCGGTCCAGAAGGAACCGCAGGAAGGCTCGATCCCGATGTCCACGCAATACCAGTAGCGCGTCTCGGGGGCCAAGCCCTCCAGCGCGGTGGTGGCGATCCAGGTCTCCAAAGCCGGCATCACGAGGAATTCTAGTTCGCGGGCCACGAACGGAACCGTCCCGTCCACGACATCGGGGGTTTCGAAACGACCGAATGTCGCCACGGCCTGTTCGGGTGCCACCGGAGACTCGATTAGGAGCCTGACTGATGTGTTCGTGACCTGCTGCAAAAGCGGTCCCTTCAGGAATTCGGGGGCGCCCTGTGCCGTGTCCGTTCCGGCGTCCGTCGTGCCCGGGTCGGTCGCACCGGGGTCCGAAGTACCGGGGTCGTCATGGCCTGGATCCGATTCCCCCGGGTCCACCGGGCCAAGATCCGATGTGCCGGGGTCCACCAGACCTGGATCCGTGATGCTCGAGTCCACCAGAACGTCCGCGGGCGTATTGGAATCGTTTCCGCCGCAGCCGGAAAAGATCAGAAACGTGATGGCCAGGGCCAGTGGGGTTGCAATGTGTCGCAAGGAAACCTCCGTCGGTCGTTGTCCGGCCTCGGTGCCGGAACGGGTTGAATATACCAAAGACTTGGCATCAGGGGTGATATCTCGTCTTGACGATCGGCGCGATGGTGGTCGATCATGGCGGATGTGGTCCACTGCGGACGATTGTGTTCGTGGGTTGAGGTGCATCTCCCGTCTAGACAAGGAGGTCGTGGATGGCAGAAGAGATCAAAGTTGGTTGCGCCCGTCCGACCGGCGGACCGGTAGGTCAGCCCGAGGAGGGTTCGGCACAGGCAGAGGCGCCACAGATGGCGCAGGAGGTCAAGCAAATGATTCAAGTTGGCAAGCCCGCACCGGATTTCGTGTCTCCCGCCTACCACAACGGGAAGTTCACGTCGGTCAAGTTGTCGGACTACCTGGGTAAGTGGGTGGTGCTTTGCTTCTACCCAGGTGACTTCACATTCGTTTGAGCGACCGAAATCTCGGCGGTCGCCGAGCATCATCCGGATTTCCAGAAGTTGGGCGTTGAGCTGTTGTCGGTGAGCGTGGACAGCGTATTCGTCCACAAGATGTGGAACGAGCACGAACTGTCAAAGATGGTCAAGGGCGGCGTTCCGTTCCCGATGCTGTCGGACAGTGGCGGCAAGGTGGGGACGGTCTACGGTGTCTACGATGCGGACGGTGGTGTCGAGAACCGGGGCCGGTTCATCATCGACCCCGACGGCGTGGTCCAGGCCTACGAGGTCCTGACGCCGCCAGTCGGGCGCAACGTGAGCGAGACCATCCGGCAGATCCAGGCCTTCCAGCACGTTCGGGCCAGCAAGGGCACCGAGGCGACGCCTTCGGGTTGGCGCCCCGGCAAGTTGACCTTGAAGCCCGGCCCGGATCTGGTCGGACGGGTCTGGGAGGTCTGGAAGACCTCGATGGAACGGGATTAGCCTCTTTCGTCCTCCCCTTCTGTGTGTAGGAACTTTCATCCACGAAATGCGTGAAGTGTTGCGATATCCGGGCTGGTCAAGGGGCACCCTATCGATGCATTCGCGGTTTCGGGGAGTTGACGTCGGTCATCGGCTTCTGGATGGTGGTGGCGCGGAAACTGAAACCCCTTGATCGGGCGTACGGACGGCTTCTCCGCGTGTCAGTGGAGTGCAAGTTGGGCGTGCGTCCGTAATCCACCTGGGTCGAGCGTACTCCTCTCGGGACGGTCTTTGCGACGTATA
>CAZHDQ010000036.1:0-11915 GCA_964531595.1 uncultured Anaeromyxobacteraceae bacterium | reverse complement strand
GCCAGCAGTCGTCCCTGGTCCATTACCGCGACCCGCCGGCACAGGCGCTCGGCCTCTTCCATGTAGTGCGTCGTATACACGATCGTCAGGCCAGCCTCAGCCAGCAGTGCCAGTGTATCGAAGATCGCGTTGCGGCTTTGGGCGTCCACGCCGACGGTGGGCTCGTCCAGCAGCAAAATCGACGGTTCATGGACCACGCCGGCGGCCAGGTTTGCGCGTCGTTTCATGCCACCGGACAGTTCGTTGACCCTCCTGTCGGCCCCGTCGCTCAGGGCGACCATCGCCAGGCATGTGTCGACGCGTTCGTCCAGGCGTTGGCCCCTTAGCCCGTGCATCTGTCCGAAATAGCGCAGATTTTCGCGTACCGTCAGGGTGCCGTAAAGCGCTATGTCCTGGGGTACCAGACCGAGCATCCGTCGGGCGTCCGGGTCGTCCAGGTCACGGCCGTCCACGCGGACCCTGCCGGCGGTCGGTTTAACCAAGCCACACAGCATTGACAGGGTCGTGGTCTTTCCGGCGCCGTTGGGTCCCAGCAAACCGAAAAATTCGCCGCGCGCGATCGACAGGTCGATCCCAGCGACGGCGGGTACCGCGTTTCCGCGGTAGGTCTTGGCCAGCGCCTCGGCTTGCAGCGCGATCATCGTGTTTTGCCACCATCCAGGGACCGCGAGACGTCTTTCAGTATCGCCTGCTCGCGATCCGCGCATTCGACCAGGATTTCGGCCAGTCGACCGTAGGGGGCGTCGACGGTCTTGCGGCCTTTGCAGGTCCGGCTTGCTAACAGCGCGAACTCGCGCCAAAGGTCGCCGACCGCGGTCATGCGGGTACCGCAGTCCGCCAGGGCCGGGATGTCGAGGCCCTGTGCGGCCTCCTGGAGGAAACCCGCGAACATGAATCTGAAACCGGCGCCGCCGGTGCCGATCTCTTCGAGCAGCAGCACCAGATGTCCGACGTTCAGGGCGGCTAATTCGTCGCCCAACTTTGTGGGCCAGGCCGAAACGACCCGCGACAGGCGTCGCATACCGCGGATGCCGATCAGGGGGAATGGGATTTTCAGCATCTGGTCGCAGGACTGCTTAAGGCCCGCGGCCATTGCCGGGCGCAGGTCGACGCCGGTCGGTACGTGGATCGGGTGGTACATGCGCCCCTTGGGAGCCATGTCGCCCTGGCTGAAGCGGGCGCGTGCCAGGTCCTCTGCGGCGCACCATACAGGTTCGGCCAGAACTGGATCGGACACACGGTAGCGACCGCCTTCGCGTCCGAACACAATGATATTGTGCGCGTTAAAGTGGAACCGGAACGCCCCGGGCAGGTAGGGCAACCAGTACACGCCGGTCTGAAGCGCGACGGGCACGCCGCGATCCAGCAGTGCGTCCAGTTCGGCCATCGCGCGGTCCGGGTCCTTGAAAGTCCGGTCCTCGAATCGCACGCCGACCCGCTTGCCCAGTCGCTTGATAATCGCGCCTGGCGGCGCTCGGAAAGACACCAGCGGGAACTTGCGCGACGTGATGCGGATGAACGGGAGGTACGCGAAGAAGAAGCCGGCGCCGATGCCGAAAACGGTCGGCTCAGTGATGGGCTGGCCGTGGTGTGTCATTAGGCTGGCCAGTGTGGCCGTTTCGCAATGGGCGCCCTGAATGTGCTTGAAGGGGATTTCCATCAGTCCTCTTCACCCCGCTCGGGGGCATCGGGCACCGGTGAGTGCTGCGTACGCGACGGTATGGGGTCGACGGCGGGCAGGGTGCGCAGCGCCGAAATCGATGGCAGCCTGAACACCCAAACATACCTGCGCAAGACGGCATCGGACAATCGTGCAAACACGGCGGCGCGCATGTGTCGTCGGACTCGCCAGCGGCCGATGCCGACGTATTTGGCCAGCAGTTTCGGTTCCAGCAGGTTCAGTTCCATATAGTAGGCGATGGGGCTCAGCGTGCCCGCCTCGACTCCGACCCGGGCCTCAGCGACCTTGTGGTGGATGTCTTTCCACGCCTCGCTGTGGACCATGTTGCTGGCGACAAAACCGTCGTCCTGGACCGCCTGGATCCGGCCGTTCGGTCCCGCCCCGTAACTGACGATCCGTTGCCAGCGGTCGGGCGCCTTTCCTGGATCGACTTCGTTGGGATCAGCCATGGGTCACGTCCTGAGTATCCGGTTGTACCGGCTTGATCGCGGCGAAAACTAACGGATCCGGGTCCGGCCGTCAAGGTGCGGGTGGGCATCCGGGGAGAATGTCTTACGGATAAAATCAAAGTATTTCGGTATGTTCAAGCTGGGTGTCCCAACGGTTGGCCACCAGATGTCCTGTGTCGTTCGTGGTCGACATCCCCGCCGAAACGCCGTGTTCACCAGGGAACGCGTCCGCCTCGACCTTGAACCAGCCGCGATTCGGACGCATTATCCTGGGCGACAGAATTTCGCGGCGGGCGTTGCGTCCGGCCGACCCCTCTTGAACCAAGGAGAACGACAATGGCGACCAAGACCCTGGCCGATTTGAACGTTAATGGCAAAACGGTCCTGATGCGGGTGGATTTCAACGTGCCGCTGAAGGATGGAAAAATCACGAATGACCGGCGCATCGTTATGGCGCTACCCAGCATCCGTAGCGTGCTGGAACAGGGTGCGAAACTGGTGCTGATGAGTCACCTGGGCCGTCCGAAAGGCAATGGTTTCGAACCGGAATTTTCGATCCGGCCCGCGGCAGAGCGGCTGGCCGAACTGTTGGGCCGCTCGGTCCAGGTCGGGCCACAGTTCGTGGTCGGTCCGGAGGCCGAATCGATTGTTGCAGCGC
The DNA here is from genome assembly GCA_964531595.1 of uncultured Anaeromyxobacteraceae bacterium. Taxonomy (GTDB): domain Bacteria; phylum Myxococcota_A; class UBA9042; order DTJE01; family DTJE01; genus DUVQ01. The sequence continues at coordinate 9,127 of CAZHDQ010000036.1, read as the reverse complement.
TTCAACCTGGCGATGTAATGCTTCTGGAGAACGTCCGCTTCGCCAAGGGCGAGACGATCGCCGACAAGGCCAAGAAAAATCCTGACAAGAAGCTGACACCGGAACAGCAGCAGGTGCTGGATGAATTCGTTGCTGGGCTGGCTCGGCTGGGCGATGTTTACGTCAACGATGCGTTTGGCACGTGCCACAGGAAGCACGCCTCGATGTACGGAGTCGCCAAGGCGATTCAGGCCAAGGGTGGACCTGCTGTGGCCGGCTACCTGGTCGAAAAGGAAATTCGTTATCTGCACGAGGCCGTTGCCGAACCGAAACGTCCGTTCGTTGCGATTCTGGGCGGTGCCAAGGTGTCGGACAAGATCAAGCTGATCGCGAAACTGCTGGACCAGGTCGACCGCATCCTGATTGGCGGCGCGATGGCCTACACGCTGCTGAAGGCAAAGGGTTCCGCGATCGGCAGCAGCCTGTGCGAGGCGGACCAGGTGGACGAGATGAAGACGCTGCTGGCGAAGGCCGGCGACAAGATCCTGCTTCCCATCGACCATGTGGCGACTGACGATTTCGCCGCTGGCAAGCCGATGCTGGTTGCGGGCGTGGATATCCCCGACGGCCTGATGGGCATGGATATCGGCCCTGCTACGATCGCGGCGTTTTCGGCCCAAGTCGCGGTCGCTGGCACCGTCGTCTGGAACGGTCCGATGGGCGTGTTCGAAAAACCCGAATTCGCTGCGGGGACGCGGTCCATTGCCGAGGCGCTCGCCGCGGCCACGGCGGGTGGTGCGGTCAGCGTGATCGGCGGTGGCGATTCGGCCGCGGCCGTCGAGCAGATGGGGTTGGACGACAAGATGACCCACATATCGACCGGTGGCGGCGCCAGTCTGGAGTACCTGGAAGGCAAGCCGATGCCGCCGATCGATATTCTGGATTGCAAGTAGCCCCGCAGCCAGCCCATTCCCACTCGGCCCTGGGACCTGGTCGTTGGTCCGATCAACGTGGCTGACGCCCCCTGACGTCTTCCGTCAGGTCCGCTTGTCTGATGGACTGCGGCGTGGGTCTGTCGCCTCGGTGGTCGGTAGACGCATGGTCTGGACCTGCTTCCGGTAGTAGTTCATGTCGGCTCGGGCACGGGCCAGGGGAACGCCGTTTTCGTCCAGCAACGCCGCGTGCGCCTCGTGAATGCGGATCAATATGTGTACCTGCATTTCTGGGGCAACAACCGGCGCGTCTCGAAAGTCCAACACACACAGGCCGTCGGATATCAGTAGGTCGATCCAGTCGTTATCGGGTCTTCCTTCGCCGGACGGCCACGGCACCACTGCCACCCCGTCACATACGCAACCAAGCGGCGCCGACAGTCGGACCCCGACATCGTCGATGGTTGTTTCCAACGGTTGCATGTTTTGCGGCACCGGTTGGAAGTCTGCTCGCGTGCGTGTCCGGCCCAGATTGCCCTGGTAGTTGGCCCCGCTTTCCGGGTCTTTCGGCAATAGATCACTTTTCATATGCAGTGGCAGGATCCACCACACCATGTCGGGCAGCGTCGGCAGGTGGGTCGTCTGCCAGGTTTTTTCGATCCGACGACGGGTGTCGATAAGCAGCGCAGGCGCATCGTCATTGTCCGGCGGCGGGTCGTCCAGTTCGTCGAGCATCTGGTACGGGGTCAGTAGGGAAGCCAGCGTGGGCGAAAGCAGGCGGGATGCATAGAACGTCCAAATGGGTCGCACCGCGAGGCGGACGTCGTCCCAATCCGGCGAATCCGGGCGGTCCACCATCCGGAACATGTGCCAGACCGTCGAGCGACTGGCCTTCGCGTGGCTGCCACCCGCGTTCTTGATCGCCTGGGTCGGCGTCTTGACGGCCAGTTCGCTGTCCGTCCAGATGTCCAGGCGCAGTCGGTCAGAACAGGAAACGTAGCGTGCGGCTTCATTCCAGGCCCGAAGCTCCTTGGTCAGGACCCGCGGCGACACCGCAGGGACGTGTTCCGTGGGTGGCACCAAAGAGATGTGGATGCCGGTCGGGAAGGCTTGCTCAAGGATTGGCAGGTCCGCTAGCGTTGGCGGGGTGCAAAGGAACACGCCTACGGCCGACGGCAGGCCCTTCAGTTCCAGGCCCCGCAGAGCGCCGACCAGTTCCGACAGGCGCGCCTGGCTCGGCTTGCCCAGGAACAACCGCAATCCCTCGACCTGCATGTGTTCGGCTCGCTGGAGCATCACCCTGAATGCCCATGGCGTCAGTGACCGCGTGCCAGCCCCGAAAGCGGAGGCGCAGGAACCATAGCAGTGCTGGCAGCGCATTCGACAGCCGCGCGACACAGGGACGGTGCGGCCCAGTCCAAAGGCGGCGGCTTGGAGCCCGGTCACCCGTTGAAAGGTCGGGAACCAGTCGATCGTCAGGCAGTCAATCTGGTCGAATTCCGTTGGCGTCATACGCCGTGGCGCCACTGGCGGGAGGTCGCGGCCGAACACGTTGGGGATGCCGGTGGGGGGCTTGCCTTTCAGTACGGCGTCGACCAGGCGCGAGAACGCAACCTCGGCGTCCCCCTGGACCACGTAATCGACTGGGTAGCGGGCCAGGATCGTTTCCGGCACCAAACTGGCCGTGATGCCGCCGACGATGATCACCGCTTTGGGATTGACCCGACGGATCCGCTCGACCATTGGCTCAAACCCGGTGATGCCACAAGACCAATGGACGTCCAGGGCGATCACCTGTGCGTTGCGGATCTCGGTATCGGTGACTTCGAAGGCGTAACGGCCCAGTCGGGTCGCGTTGACGGCGTTCATCGAGCTGATCGCGCCGGCTGGAACGACCAATTCGTTCAGGTGTCCGTGTGGGTGGATGTAGAGAACATCCGCCGAACTTGGCGCTTTGGGATCCTTGTTTGATCGGTTTCGCTTCATGCGTTAAAGGTCAACAATTCACGAGTCATTTGTCCAATTGTATACCGCACCCGGCTTCTTTTTGCACGAAACTGGGGTAACTACCCTGGAGGAGGTTCAAGGGAATGGGGAACGACAAGCTGGGCGAGCGAAGCGAGGCCCGAAACATTTTGCCGGGGCCCCCGGCTGCGCGTGCGAGCCAAGCAGTGGGTAGCGTAAGTAATCGAACCGATTCACGCAAAGGCGAAGCTCGGCCAAGGCGTTGGATTGTGGATTACCCTGGCGCCTTGCGTACGGCGACCCTACCGGGCACAATCGCCTCGCGGGGGAGGACACGATGCATCGGCCATTCGTAGATTGGATTGGGTCGGCTACTGACCTGGTGCGGGTGCCGCCGCCGACCGTGCCCGAGGTTGCGTTCGCGGGACGGTCGAATGTCGGCAAGTCCAGTCTGATCAATGCGCTGGCCGAAACGACGGTCGTCCGGGTCAGCGGTACGCCGGGGCGCACGCGGGCCATCCATTTTATGGATGTGCGTTTCGACAGCAGCAAGAATCCAGTCGAGATGCGTCTGGTCGATCTGCCGGGATACGGGTACGCCAAAGTTTCGAAGTCTGTGTCGCGCGAATGGGAGTCTTTTCTGCAGCCGTATCTGGCCGAGCGTCAGGTGTTGGTGTTGTGCGTGGTGCTGGTCGACGCGAGCCTGCCACCGCAGCCGATGGACCTCCAGATGGTCGAATGGCTGCGTTCGATGGGGCGGCCGTTCCTGGTCGTTGCCACGAAGGCGGACCGGCCGTCGCGGGCGAAATTGAGCGTCTCGCTGTCCCAGATGAAGGCGGCATTCGGGGTGACGCCAATTGCGGTGTCTTCGCGGACGAAGGACCAGGTTCAGGAACTGTGGTTTCGGATCCGGCGGGCCTGCGGGCTGCGTTGATCTGGGCGGATCCCAGACGCCTCAGACGATGCGTGGCTCGATTTCCAGCGTTACGCCGAAGCGGTTTCGCACCGCATCCAGCACAGCGTCCGCCAGCTCCAGCACGTCCTTTCCCTTGGCGCCGCCGTAGTTGACCAGCACCAACGCGTGTCCCGGGTGGATGCCGACTGGGCCCAGGCGCATGCCCTTTAACCCGCAACTCTCGATCAGCCAGGCCGCCGCCAGCTTGAAGCGCCCGTCTGCCTGCGGGTAGGCCGTCAGCCCCGGGTGGACCGCCATCAGCGCCGCGTGGGTGCCGGCATCGACGATTGGATTAGAGAAAAAACTGCCGCAATTGCCGACGTTGGTCGGGTCGGGCAGTTTGGAACGGCGGATCCGGATCACGGCGTGTGCCACATCTGCCGGGTTGGGTCGGGCGATGCCCATCGTGTCCAGTTCCTGCTGGATCGTGCCATAGTCTGCCCGCAGATCAGGTTGTCGGGACAGGCGAAGTTGCAGCGATACGATCACCCAGCGATCCCGTTCGGACCGCTTGAAGACACTGTCGCGGTAGTCGAAGTGACAGTCATCAGCAAGAAAGGTGCGCAGCCGGCCAGTGGCGATTTCGATCGCCTCCAGGTGATGTAGGTGGTCGGCCAGTTCGACACCGTAAGCCCCGATGTTCTGGACCGGCGCAGCCCCTGCGGTTCCGGGGATCAGCGACAGGTTTTCCAGACCCCACAGGCCTTGGTCCATCGTCCATGCGACCAGTTCGGTCCAGTCCTCACCCGCTCCAACGCGCAGCAGCACCTCGCCGCCGTCTTCCATGACGCGACGCTCGGTCATCGCAGGGCGCAACACCAGGCCTTCTGGGTCGTGGGCCAGGACGATGTTGGAACCGCCGCCCAGCACCAAAACGGGTAGGACGCGTTCCCGGGCGAACGCCAGGGCCTCGCAAGCCGCGTCGGCATCGGTTGGGCGGGCCAGAAACGGGGCGCGCGCATTCAGCCCGAAAGTGTTCAAGTGGTCCAGCGGTTGGTTGGCGAGGATTTTCATGCGTTCTATTCAATCATTGGCCACTGGAGGCGTCAACGATTCAGAATCCATAACCTTGGGCGCGCTTCGAGTAGAGTCCACGGCAGACGGTGGGTTCTGGTTCGCAATCCAATATTGATCTTAAAGTCGTCAGGGCCTAACCTACGCGTCGGCGGGTTTCATGCTCGCGTTCAGGTTCTCGGAGGTGTTCGTGGTTGCGCAGCGGCTGATCGGACGGATGGTTGTTTCGCGGACCCTCGCGGTTGGCTTGCTCCTGGCCGCCGTGGCCGCCCCTACGGGTTGCCGCCGGGAAGCGGTCCTGGATCCGTCCATGTGCGGTCCAGGCCCCGCCGTTGCATCATGTCGCTACGAAGACCAGTGCTGGGACCTCGAGTGCGCTCACCTGCAGGCCGACGGAAGCTGCCCGACCTCGTCTGACCGCAACCCCGACCGCGAGACGTGCGAAAAGAAACTGAAGGGGCAGTGGTCCACGAATTGTCCCTGCTCGCTCAAGGACACAATCGGCGGCTGCAAGCGCGGCGGGGACGATCCCGACCGATCGCTGACGACTTGGCTCTATGGCGGCATGACGACCGACGAGTATCGCAAGGTCTGCGAGATGTCGGTGTACAACACGTTCATGGACCCCCCACTGCCGTAGGCCGCCTCGCCACGCCTCTTGTGACATGACCCTACGTCGTAGCCTCATTTGCACGGCCTCCCTACCTCCGGTATAAACCTTGGCTGCGCTTCGGGATGGCAACATGACCGCGATACTGGGCATTTCGGCCTTCTTCCACGATGCTGCGGCCGCTCTGGTGGTCGACGGTCGCATCGTTGCCGCCGCCCAGGAGGAACGGTTCAGTCGCGTCAAGCACGACCCGTCATTTCCAGTGCATGCGATCGCTTACTGTCTGGAAGCCGCCGGCCTGACGCCGGATCGGTTGGACCTGGTCGTGTTCTACGACAAGCCGCTGCAAAAGGTCGATCGGCTGGTCGAGACGTACCTGGGGTTTGCGCCGCGCGGGTTTTCGTCGTTTCGGCGGGCCGTTCCCGAATGGCTTGGCGGCAAGATGGATATCACGCGCCAGGTCCGCCGCCACCTGCCAGGCTATCGCCGCCGCGTGATGTTCACCCGCCACCACGAGGCCCACGCGGCGTCGGCGTTCTTCCCTTCGCCGTTCGACGAAGCAGCAATCTTGACGGTCGACGGGGTCGGGGAATGGGCAACCGCGAGTTGGGGTACTGGTCGCGGCAACCGGATCCACCTGGAACGGAACCTGCGATTCCCACACTCGTTGGGGCTGTTGTATTCGGCGTTCACGTACCATTGTGGGTTTCGGGTCAATTCCGGCGAGTACAAGTTGATGGGCTTGGCGCCGTACGGTGAACCGGCCTACGTTGACGTGATCCTGCGCCACCTGGTCGACCTGAAGGAGGACGGTTCCTTCCGGCTGGACCTGTCGTATTTCGATTACTGCGCTGGACTGACGATGACGTCGCGGCGGTTCGACCGACTGTTTGGTGGGCCTCCACGCAGGCCCGAAACGCCCATCGCGCAGCGGCATATGGACATGGCTGCGTCGATACAGGTGGTTACCGAGAAGGTCATTTCGCTGATGGCGCGGCACGTCCATGGGCAGACCGGGATGAGCCGGTTGTGCCTGGCGGGTGGTGTTGCTCTGAACTGCGTCGCGAACGGGCGGTTGCTGCGCGATGGACCGTTCGATGACTTGTGGATTCAGCCGGCGGCGGGCGATGCAGGTGGGGCGCTGGGGGCGGCGCTGTTCGCGTGGTACCAGGCGATGGGGCACCCGCGTTTGGCTGTCGATGGCGATGCACAACAGGGTTCGCTGCTGGGGCCGTCGTTCGACGATGATTCGATTCGGGCCTTCCTGGACAAGGTCGGGGCGCGATATCGGCTGCTGGATGAGGACGTGCTTTTGGATACCGTGGCCGGCCTGCTGGACGACGGCAAGGTCGTCGGGTGGTTCCAGGGACGGATGGAGTTCGGGCCCAGGGCTCTGGGCGCCCGCAGTATCCTGGGGGACGCGCGCAGTCCCGAGATGCAATCGCGGATGAACCGCAAGATAAAATTCCGTGAGTCTTTTCGGCCGTTTGCGCCATCGGTGTTGGCCGAGCGTGTGGCGGACTGGTTCGACCTACCGGCGGGGCGCGAGAGCCCGTACATGCTGTTGACCGCAAACGTTCGGTCGGACCGGATGCGGTCGATCCCACCGGAGCAGGCCCAGGCTAGCGGACTGGATAAACTGCTTGCTTGTCGGTCGGACATCCCGGCGGTCACCCACGTGGATGGGTCGGCGCGGCTCCAAACCGTCGATGAGGCGCGGCACGGAAGGTACTGGCGGCTGTTTCGTCGGTTCGAGGAGCGGACGGGTTGCCCGGTGCTGATCAACACCAGTTTCAACGTGCGCGGCGAGCCGATCGTGTGCCGGCCCGCCGATGCCTGGCAATGCTTCCTGGGCACGAATATGGACGTGCTGGTGCTGGAGCGGTTCTTGTTGCTTCGGGAGGACCAACCCCAGGCGCCCGAGCACTCGGTGGACGACTATTTGGCAAGGTTTCAACCGGATTGACGCGCATGCTGATGCCCGTTGACGAACCAGATGCTGTCGCGTTACGACGTTTCGTGGTGACGCTACCCCTGGCGATCGGCACGCTGGGTGGGATTATTGCGTGGCAGACAGGTGCGTGGCTCTGGGGACTGCCTCTGTGGGTGGCGGCGGTCGTCGTCGGGTTGGTGGGCGCTCTGATGCCGCGGACCCGACGGTCAATTTGGCACGGCTTCATGGTTGTGACCCGGCCGATCGGTTGGCTGGTGTCGATGGTGCTGCTGGCGGTGGTCTACTTCATAGTGGTGCTGCCGATGGCCCTGGCGTTGCGGGCGTTACGTGGCGACCGGCTTGGGCTTCGGTTCAATCGCGAGGCGTCGACGCATTGGGAACAGGCCGAAGTGGAAGGCGGGGTAGAACGTCGTTTTCGGCCATTCTGACGAGGGGAAACGATGGCAGATGAACCACGGAACGATGATGACTGGGCGCGCCAAGCCGACGCGGCGCCTCGTGGCATGCTGGCTGAGTTGTGGGGTTTTCTGAAGGCCAATCGGAAGTGGTGGCTGCTGCCGCTTGTCCTGTCGCTGCTGCTGGTCGGCGCCCTGGCCCTGCTCGGGGGCAGCCCTGCCGCACCATTCATCTACACGCTGTTTTAGGAGCCAACTCGACCCTGCGGGGACACCCTGCGCCAAGGCCTAGTGTGGCAAGACGACCCGGTAAACCGCACAAGACTCGTCGACCCGGAGCGGTACAAACCGTTGGGGCAGGTCACTGACCCATCGCGATTCGATAGGGATGTCTTCATCGGCATCCCGGAATACGAAAAGCACGTCGGGTGCCATCCGGTCCAGGTTTCGCAACCAGGCATCGCGGTCCGGCCGGGTGCGGATACGGCCCTCTGGCCACAGGTGAGATGCCCGCAGATCCGGCGACACCGCGTTGACGTAAAAGACATCACGAGACAGATGCGACCCGAACAGCGGAAACAGGAAAGCATTGCGACTGTCTTCGGCGGCCACTGCGACGCGTCCTGAGGGTAGGGCGCGATCAAGCGTAGACCAGCAGTCCGCCATGTGGCGCACGACCAGCCGAAACGGTTCGTCTGCTTGGCGCCAAGCCTGGTGCCTGTCGGAATCCCGGTGGTTGTGCAGTGCCGTTAGCCCCGCCATCACCAAGGCGGCAGCGGCGACCCCGGTCAGTACTCGGCGCCACGCTGGCAGCGGTGGCGTGCCTGGGGATCGGTGACGCGCCAGCGCACGCGTGACCACCGGCAGCAGCGGCACGGCAAGCACAATGGCGACCAGCAACAGGCCGGCACCGGGCGTGACGGGCAGATTCGAAAACCAGAAGCCCCCGACCTGGAGGGCCAGGAAGGCTAACGCCAACCGCGTCCCCGGAACGCCGACGGCTGTCAGCGCAGCGCCCGCTGCGACCGCGAGCATCACGATCGCCGGGTACAGGAAACGGACGTTGAACATCACGAACTTGCCGGAGTACGGGGTTGCTGCGTACGCGATTGTCGCCAGTACCCCCAGAACCACCATACCCAGGATGGCGTGGTAACGGCGTTCGTCCAGGCCGGTGCGACGGGCGAAAAAGGCGATGACCGGTGTCAGGGGCGCGGTCGCCAGGGCTGCCAAGCCAACCGGGCCCAGGCCCCAGGCCGAATAGGGGGTGAATGTCTCGCCCAGCAGGGCCTTGAGCCACATGCCGGTCCTGAAGATGTGGTC
>CAZHDQ010000035.1:0-11961 GCA_964531595.1 uncultured Anaeromyxobacteraceae bacterium | reverse complement strand
GACCGACCATCATTACGGCCGTGGGCTTGCCGCCAGGCTCGAATTCGAGCGCCCGTTCGCCCTCGCCCATCAGGGCGACCAGTTCGTCGTTGCACAACTTGACAAAGTGCTCGGCGGGCGTGATCTCGACCTTGCGGCCGTCCTTCTTCGCCTTGACCTGGACGACCTCGCCGAGCGCCTTTTCCTTGACCTGTACTAGGAAGGCATTGACGACGTGCAGCGCGACGTCGGCCTCCAGCAGCGACACCCGGATGTCGCGCAAAGCCTCGTCGATCGCCGCCTCGGTGATCATCTTTTTACCGGAAAGACGGGCACGAGCGCTGCGGAATCCTTTCGTCAGAACCTCGAACATCGCGGTCGTCTCCACAACGAATCCCAGGCGTTCGCTTATACGGGAGCGGGGGCGCGAAGTCAAGGCGCGACGCGGGGTTTGCGATGCTCCTCCAGGTGCCAATCTGGCCGGTTGCAGGTATCATCTGGCCCGTGGAATACCCAACCCGGAAAAGCGCGCACCGGTGCGCGACCGCCCTGCAGCCCGACCGCCTGGCGATCGCGCTGGTGTTCGTAGTGCAGTTGTTTGTTTTTCCGCACTTTCCAGGGATGCATTCGGCAAACGAGTGGTCGCGCCTGTACTTGGCCCAGGCCCTGATCGACCGGAACGATGTCCAGATCACGCAGTCGATCCGCGAGCACGGAGACATCAACGACAAATCGCGCCGCGAGGGCCGCTTCTATTCGGACAAACCACCTGGCACCGCGTTTTTGGCCGCGCCGGGCTTGGCGATCCGCCGCGCACTTGGGGGCGCCCCGGACATCACCAGTGACTTGCGGCTGGCCCGGGTCCTCGCGGGCGTGCTGCCGACACTGCTGTTGCTACTGCTGCTGCGACGCGAGATGGTCGACCTGGGCGTATCCACCGCGTCCAGGACCCTGGTGCTGGCAACCTACGGCCTGGGGACACCGGGGTTCACGTATTCGGTCCTCTTCTATGGCCACCAACTGACCGCCGTGTTGCTGTTTGCGACGTGGTTCGCACTGCGGCGACAGTCGGTCGGGCCTGGACGCGCGGCACTGGCGGGCTTTTTGGGCGCATCGTGCCTGGTCACCGAATACCAGGCCGCGTTGTACCTGGTACCACTGGCCATCGTCGCGCTGGTCCGCGTCCGGCCGCGCTTCGCGTCCATCGCCGCCGCGCTTGCCGGTGCCTTGCTTCCCCTGGCGGCGCTGGTCCTGTATCACCAGGCCGCGTTCGGCAGTCCGTTTAAGACCGGTTACAGTTTCGTCGCCAACCCGTTCTTTGCGCAGGTCCACGCCCAGGGCTTCATGGGGGTAACCTATCCAAAATGGACAAACTTCGCCGGCAGCCTGTTCCTACCATCCAAAGGGATGCTGTTCTGGTCACCGTTCCTGGTGCTGGGATTCGCGGGCCTAGTGTCTTTTAGCCGGCGGGCCGCCCGATCAGATGCGGTGCTGCGCGTTGTTATGGTGGCGCTGCCGGTGCTGTTTGTGTCGTCGATGGTCTACTGGGATGGCGGCTGGACCGTGGGCCAACGCCACCTAACGCCGCTGGTGCCGTTTTTGATGGCACCGGCGGGGCTTTTGCTTGACCGATCGCGGGCCGCCCGCATCGCCGGGCCCGCGCTGGCAGCCGTGTCGGTGCTACTAACCGGCTTGGCGACCGTCGTGTATCCGCACCTGCCGGAAAACGTCGCCAACCCGTTCCACGACCTGACCGTGCCGCTGGCTGCGGGCGGGTGTTTGGCACGGGTTGGACTGGGCGTGACCGTCCCGTCCTGGCCGTTTCTGGGGGTCGCCGTCGCGGCGTTTTTGGCACTGGTCGTTTACGCGATTTCGGCATGGCCCGAACGCTTCCGGCGCCAGGTGCTGATCGCAGTGCTACTGGCACTGGCACCGATTGCCGCCTTCGACGGGTCGTCTCGGATCAGCCGCCTGCCCCAGAAGCAGGCCACCCGCGAGCGCACCTACTTCGAGTCCCAGTGCCGTACCGCCGGCCGGTGGAACGCCCCCGCAATGCGCCCACCCTCACCATTCCGCCTGCCGCCGCGCCCGAACCGTTGACACCCGCAGGCCGCGTAACCAATTTAGTTTTCGTGTTCCCAGGGCGTCGGTCGCTTTTACGATTCGCGCCTCTTGGGAATAGATTTGGCACCGGCCGCGTTTCGGCCGCGGTCTTGGGTCGGAGGAACCGATGGAACAGGACGTCAGGGTACTGACCGAGATGGTGCGCAAGGAAAGCACGTTCGTGGACCGCGTGACTGCCGAGGTCGGCAAGGTCATCGTGGGCCAAAAGGACCTGATCGACAAGGTGATGGTGGCGTTGCTGTGCCGAGGCCACGTGCTGGTGGAGGGCGTGCCTGGTTTGGCAAAGACGCTGACGGTCAAGACGATCGCGTCGGTGCTGGACGCGTCGTTCGCCCGCGTGCAGTTCACGCCGGACTTGCTGCCGGCCGACCTGACTGGCACCCAGATCTACAACCAGCAGACCGGGACGTTTTCGGTCAAGAAGGGCCCGATATTTGCGGGCATCGTGCTGGCCGACGAGGTCAACCGGGCGCCGGCCAAGGTCCAGTCGGCACTGCTAGAGGCGATGCAGGAGCGCCAGGTCACGATCGGCGACCAGTCATTCAAGTTGCCCGAGCCGTTTTTGGTGCTGGCGACCCAGAACCCCATCGAGCAGGAAGGCACCTACCCGCTGCCCGAGGCCCAGATCGACCGCTTCATGCTGATGGTCCGCGTGACATACCCGACCAAGGACGAGGAGATGGAGGTCATGGAGCGCATGACCCTTTCGACGCCGGCCAAGGTCGAGCGCGTGCTGACGCTGCCGGAACTGGATCGGGCACGGTCGGTCATGTCGGAAATCTACATGGACCCAAAGGTCAAGCGGTACATCGTCGACCTGGTCCACGCGACCCGTCGGCCAGACGAGGCCGGCATCGATGGACTGCGCGAGTTCATCCGTTACGGGGCCAGCCCGCGCGCGACCATCTACCTTAACGAGGCGGCGCGCGCGCACGCATTCTTGAGGCATCGCGGCTACGTGATCCCCGAGGACGTCAAGGCGGTGGGCTTCGACGTGTTGCGACACCGACTGATCCTGTCCTACGAGGCCGAGGCTGAAAACCTGACGTCGGAAGACCTGCTGAAGAAGCTGTTTGAGGGCGTACCGGTACCTTAGCGGCGGCGGTGTGCAAGCAGGCTCACGGGCGTCGCGCGGGGGGCGCCCCGACAGGGACGAGCGATGGCGAACGACCTGGAAAAGGAACGCGAACGACTGAAGAGGCGCTTGGCGCGCGTACGGCGCATCGAGATCACTGCCCAGCGGTTGGTCAACGAACAGTTGTCGGGCAGCTACCACAGCGTGTTCAAGGGCCGCGGCATGTCGTTCGACGAGGTGCGGCCATACGCCCCAGGCGACGAGCCCCGGCTGATCGACTGGAACGTGTCGGCGCGCACCGGCGAGGTGTTCGTCAAGCGCTTCACCGAGGAGCGCGAACTGAATGTGCTGATCCTGGCTGACGCGTCGCTGTCGATGGACTTCGGGCTGCATGCGGCCCAGTTCATGTCGTCGCGAGGCGTCGTCGAACAAGAGGAACTGACCAAGCAGGACATGGCGGCCCATATCGGCGCGGCCATCGCGTTGTCCGCGCAGCGTAACAACGACCGGGTCGGGCTGCTGGTTTACGGAGCAGACGTCCAGACGTTCATCCCGCCACGCAAGGGGCGCCAGCACGCGCTGCGGGTTATCCGCGAGATCCTGGAGATGCGGTCGGCCGGCGCGCCTACGGACCTGGCTGGGGCGCTGGCGTACGTCGGGCGGGTGATGAAACGGCGCGCCGCAGTGTTCATCTTGTCGGATTTTTTGGCGCCGGAATTCGAGGATCGTCTGCGGATATCGGTGCGCCGCCACGACGTCCATGCGTTCGTAATTAACGACCCGTTCGAACAGACCCTGTTCGAGGGCGGCGTCGTGACGATGCGCGACCTGGAGACTGGCGAAATCATGCCGGTGCATACGGGTGGCGGCTTCCTGGGTCGTTACCGGGCGATCAAGGAGGCAGACGACCACGCGTTGAAGCAGGTGTTCAAGCGACTGCGGGTGCCGTTTACGCGCTTCTCGACGGAACGGTCCTACGACCGACCACTGGCGGGTCACTTCGCAAGGCTGAAGGGGAAGACGCTGTGAGGCCGGCGGGCATTCAACGAAAGAACCTGGGGGGCAGCATCGGCATCGCCGCCTTTATGTTGGCCGTCCTGGCGACCCCAGGCACATGGGCGCAGCAACCCGACGAACCCACGGACCCGGAACCGGCGTCCGCCCAGGCGTCACCACCCACGGAAGCTGAGGCCATCAAGGGCACGGGGCAGGGGGAACCGGCCGCCCAGGGCGACTTGGTCCCGGCTGCGGGGGTCGTCGATATCCAGGTAGACGTCCAGCCGACGCATGTCGTGGTGGGGCGCCCGGTCACGTTGACCTTCACGCTGACCTATCCCGAAGGGACGCGCGTGTACTTCCCCGAGAACCCGGCGGTCGCCCCCTTCGTCCCCGCGGGCCAGCAGCGCACGTCGCAGGGACTGCTGGGACAAGGCACGTCGGAAACACATGTACTGGAATTGCTGCCGGTACGCCCCGGACAGGCAGTCGTGGGCCCTCTTGAGGTTCCTTACGTGGGCCCCAACGGCGAAGCGGGAGTCGCCGAAGCGCCGCGGATCGACCTGGACGTGTCGTCGACGCTTGGCAACGAGGTGGCCCCCGAACTGGCGGCGCCGGGTACGCCGGTGCCGGTGCGTGTCCGCAACGACTTGCTGATCTGGGGGCTGTCCGCTCTGGGTGTGGCTATTTTAGCAGCGGTCCTGGGAATCCTGGGGTATCGCCGCTGGCGACGCTGGCGGGAGGCGAGACGGCCGCCTCTACCCCCAGTTCCCGCACACGAGCGGGCGCTGGCACTGCTGGCCGACCTGGATCTGCTGGGCCTGGGCCGTGACGGCGACTGGCGCGAACTGGCAATGCGGGTATCCGAGGTCGTTCGCGAGTTTTTGGGGGCACGCCTGGGCTTCAACGGTGTCGAGGCTACGTCCTTCGAGGTTGTGCGCGACATCCGCGGCCGCGACCTAGGCCGAATGACCCCCGAAAGGATCGAGGATTTGCTGTCGCTGTGCGACCTGATCAAGTTCGCGAAGTACCGCCCGTCGGACGCCGAGGGCCTGGAACTCGTGCCCCGGGCGCGAGATGTCGTACTCGGCGTAATCGCGTTCGAAGCGGCCCATGACGAAAAGGCCAAGGGAGGGACCGATGAGGTTTGAGTCCCCGGCCCTGTTGCTGCTGTTGATTCCGGCTATCGCGGCCATCATTTACGGGCTGCGTCGATTGCGCAAAGGACCGGCGTTCCTGCGCTTCCCGTCCCTGGACGCTGTGCGCCGTGCGCGCCCAACGCATCTGGGCCGATGGGTCGACGTACCTCGCTGGTTCCAGGCGGCAGCGTTGGTCCTGGCCATTGTCGCCCTGGCGCGCCCCCAGATCGAGGACCCGGCGGAACTGACCGGCGAGGGTGCCGACTTCGTGATCGCACTGGATATGTCGGGGTCGATGAACGCGGTCGACATGCCGCCCGAGCGCATCGTCGCTATGCAGCAGGCGGGACTCGAGCCGCCCAACCGCTTCGAGACCGCCCGCGACGTGTTGCGCCATTTCATCCGATCGCGGGACCAGGACCGCATCGGGCTGGTAATCTTTGCCGCCAAATCCTACGTGAAGTTCCCGTTGACGATGGACCAGGAGGCGATGCTGCGCATCCTGGACGAACTGGTGCTAGACGATCGCAGCCGGACCGCAGACGGGACCTGCGGCAACGGCTGCACGATAACCGGCGAGGCAACCGCGATCGGAGACGCGCTGGCCCGGTCGTTCAAGCGGGTCGAGGCATCCGATTCACGTTCGCGCAACATCATTTTGATTACTGATGGCGACAACAACGCCGGCACCGCCGCGCCCGAGGAGGTCGCACGCTTCATCGGGCAGCAGTCGCCGGACAGGCCGATTCACGTGTACCCGTTCCTGGTCGGCGACGGGGAACAAACCTACATGCCCGCATTCAACCAGCGGACGGGACGGCTATTGCGAACCCCCGATGGGTTGCGCGTTTACGAAAAGCCCGACCAGCCCTTCCCGGTCAACCCGGAATTGCTTCGCCAGATCGCCGACCTGACGAGTGGCGAATTCTTCGAGGCGCCGACCGAAGACGCTTTCAGGCAGGCGTTCTCGGACCTGGAAAAGACCCGGTTCAACTCACCCACGGTGCAACGATACCGGGAGGCATTCCTGGGGCCGCTGGGCATGGCCATTGCTCTGCTGTTACTGGGCGAGGTACTGGCGATGACGGTGTGGCGGCGCTGGCCGTGACCTTTCCTGAGGCTAGGTCCGGCGCAGACGCCGGGAGGACGACGTGATCCAGATAGACGCAATCCGCTGGGCAAACGGGGGCCTGTGGTGGCTACTGCTGCTGCCGGTCGCGCTGGTCCCGCTGTGGGCCGTCTACGAATCGTGGCGGCGGCGCGTGGCGCGGACGTTTTCGGGGCGAAAGTTACTGCCGACGATGCTCGGCGGGGTCTCGGGTGGGCGGAGGACCCTGGGGATGTTCGCGGTGCTCTGCGCGCTGGAGTTGGCGGCGCTGGCTGCGATGCGACCTCGCTACGGACTGAAGGAGGTGTCGGTTCGGGGATTCGGCGTGGACATGGCCATCGTGCTGGACGCCAGCCGGTCGATGAAGGTTGCCGACGTCGTGCCCGATCGACTCGCGGTGGCAAGCATCGAGATCGGACGACTGCTGGATCGGTCGAAGGGCAACCGCGTGGCGTTGGTCCCGTTCGCCGGGATAGCGTTCATACAAAGCCCGTTGACCGTCGATTACGGGGTGATTCGGCAGTACCTGGCTGACCTGCACGTACGCGATCTGCCGGTGCAGGGAACTGCTTTGGGGCGGGCGCTGCGGGTCGCCGGAACCGCGCTGGGCCTGGACGATGAAACGCCACGGGGCAGCACCAACAAAGCGATCCTGCTGTTCACCGACGGCGAGAACCACGAGGGCGACCCCGAGGCGGTCGCGGCGGAACTGGCTAAGAAGGGTGTCCGGATCTTCACGGTGGGCGTCGGGACGCCGGCTGGTCGGCCGATCCCGATCCTGGACGATCGCGGGGCGGTCACCGGCACCGCGCGGGAGGCCGACGGCGTGACACCGATCCTGTCGAAACTGAACGAACCGCTGCTGCGCTCGCTGGCCGAGAAGACCGGCGGGTCATACCATTCGCTGACAGCCAGCCAAGACGTCGCGACCGCCCTGACTGCCGACCTGGGCGCGCTGGAAAAGGCCGAGTACATGGCCCGCGTGGATCGATTGCTGGAGGACCGTTTCCAGTACCCGCTGGCCGGCGCTGTCGCGATGATGATGCTTGCGTTCCTGGCCTTGGGCGGCGCGCGGATTCGGCGAAACACGCAAACTGCGGCGATGGTGATCGCCGCCGGGCTAAGCATAATCGCGGCGCCGTCCATAGCGAGTGCCCAGGCCCTGCTGGAACACGACCACCCCGGGGTCTCGGACGCGCTGGAACTGCTGGAACAGGGGCGTTCGGGCGACGCGGCAAAGGCCCTGACCGAACTGACCGACACGCTGCCGGCGCGCCCTGACCTGTGGTACGACCTGGCCCTGGCGCGGCAAGCGGCGGGCGACCTCGATGGCGCACTTGAGGCCGCGAACCAGGCCCTGGCAACGATGGATCGGGCGCGCGAGTCGCGTCCTGGGTGGCCAGCGCGGGCCCGGATTCTTCACGCACGCGGGACCATCCTGGCCCACCAGGCACGCAAGGCATCTATCGATGGTAAACCGGCCCGCGAGGTCCGGCAGGTGTGGCGGCAGTCGGTCGAGGCACTGGCCCAGGCACTGCTGGCCGACCCTAACGCCGAGGACACGCGACACAATCTGGAACTGGCGGCTCTGGCCGCGTACCCGTCGTGCCACTCGTTGGACGACCGCTACGAGCCCAACAACACGATTGCCGATGCCAAGTTCCTGACCCCTGATCCCAACACCTTGGAATTCAAGGAAGAACTATTGCTCTGCCCCGGGGATATCGATTATTTTCGCCTGCCGCTGAACGCGGGAGAGACGCTGTTCGCACGGGTGTTCGACCCGCCTCAGGGTGACGGCAACGCGGCGCCGGATCCGTCGGCCCCGGTTGCGGGTGCCCCCTCGGCGGCCCCTAAGGCGACCGACGTCGACGTAAGTTTGGATGGGGGAGGCCGATTCTCGGGTCCGGCAAAGGACGTGCGCCGGACGGCCAACGAGGCCACAGACGCCTACCTGACAATCACGGGCCCGGAACGCGAGGACGGCATTCCATACATGCTGGAAGCGCGCGTAGTGCCACCTTGTCCCGCCGGGGACGACGCCCACGAAGCGAACAACTCCGCCGATGCGGCCAAGGTCATTGAGGATGGCGACCTGGCTGGTCGAGTGTGCCCAGCCGACGACGACTGGTTCCGGTACGTCGAGAAACAGGGCGAGCAGCGCGACGTCGTGCTAGAAGTCCCCCAAGGCGACGGCCCGCTGGAACTGGAGGTATTTCAGGCCGATGGGGCGCCGATGGACGTGATGCGGCAGGACGGCGAGACGGGTCAGGTGCGGACCGTGTCGCTGCCGAAGGCCGAACAGGACGCGCCATTTCTGATCCGAGTGTTCGGGGGCGGCGACCAGGGCTTCTACAAGCTGTCGATCCAAAAGGGCGAGGGGCAGGGGAAGGACGACCAGAAGCCGCAAGACGACAAAAAGGACCAGGAGCCGCAGGCCCAGGAGGCCGGATCCCGGACGATGCGCGAACTCCTTGATGCAATCGACCGCAACGAGGAGAATCTGGAGGCTGAGAAGGCGGTCAGAGACTCGCCCTACCGAGACCACATGCCTGACAAGGACTGGTGATGACCCGCTTCGCGACCGCCCAGACAGCCACACGACACACCGCCCGCCTCGCGGGAGCGATGGTGGCCGTTCTGGGATTCGCGCTGCTGGTGCCGCTGACCGCAACGGCAGAGTCGGTCGACGTGACGGTCGACCGGACGCACATCTCGCTGGGCGAGACCGTCACTTTGAACATCGTACTGGAAGGCAAGTTCGACGACACGACCGGCCCCGAGATACCGGACTTCGAGGTCGTCGGGCGGTCTTCAGGCAGCTCGGTTTCCATCGTCAACGGCGTGGTTACCCGTTCGCAGCAGGTGGTTCTGCGCTTGGCGCCTCTGCGCACCGGTGCGCTACAGATTGGTCCGATCGAGGCGCGACGTGACGGCCGGGTCGTTACCGGTTCCAAGGCGATCACGGTCCAAGTGACCGACGGGGGGCAGACGCCGCCACCTGCCGTGCCGCCCGAATCGCCCGAACCGTCAGCGGACATCGCGCCGCCGACCGAACCGGTACCCGCGACCCCCGGTAACATCGTTCCCGACCGACTGGCAGGTCGCCAGGCTTTCGTAATTGCGCGCACACCGGACCGGACGCTGTATGCCGGCGAACCCTTCTACACCGAGTATGTGCTGTACACCCGCAGTGACCTGCCGCTGACCGGGCTTCGGATGGAGACTGCGCCGCGGCTGCAGCAGTTCGTGGTCCAGCAAGGCACTGCGGACGCCGAGCAGGTGACGCGGACTCGGGTAGGCGGCCGCACCTTCGACACGCGCGTCCTTTGGCGGGGGGCGCTTTCGGCGCTGGCCCCGGGCCGTGCGGTGATTGATTCGCTCCAACTGACTCTGATCACTGGGGATTTTTTCGGGCGCAGGCAGACGTCGATCAAAAGCGATCCGATCGCGCTGACGTTCCAGACGCCGCCCGCCGAGGGGCGCCCTGCGGACTATGTCGAGGGCACTCTGGGGCAGTTCGTGATCAAGGCCACCGCTGACAGGGACACGATCCGAGTCGGGGAATCGGCGCTGCTGACCGTCGAGGTAACCGGCACTGGCAACCTGCGTGCGATCCAGCCGCCGAAGGTACCGACTCCAAACGGCCTGCGCATCGCCTCGGTACCCTCAACTGACCTCGATGAGGTCGTGTTCGACCTGGGCGGCGTGTCAGGGCGGCGCGTGTTCCAGTACCTGCTGACCGGCGAAAGTGAAGGCGTCAAGCAGGTTGGGCGGATCGAGCTGCCGTTCTTCAACACGATCTCGGAACGCTACGAACGGGCGCGGACCGAGCCATTCGAGGTCCTGGTGACCGCCTGGGACGCGGGGCCGATCCGACACGCGGGTCCTTCGGGGCACGAACCGACCACCGCCATCGCAACCAGTGTGCCGGCCCTGGAGGCGGTCCCACCCGGCGAAGTGGCAAAGACCGCGCCTGCTATGCGAACCTGGATATTCGCCGGCATGACGGTTCCCGTCGTGTTCTTCCTGGGGGCCGAGTTCGCCGTACGCAGACGCCGGCGACAGGCCGAACGCGGCGAGTCTATCGCGCGCAAACGGGCGATGGGGCACGCGGGCAAGGCGCTGGATGCGATCGAGCGGCGCGAGAGACGGCAGCCATCCCCCGATTTCTGGAACGCGCTGGATTACACGATCCGCGGGTTCCTGGAGGCCCGCTTCCAAATCGCCACGACCGGCATGACGCGTGCTGAGTTACGGACGGCACTGATCGACCGAAGCGGTTCAGAAGCGGCGATCGACGCGGTGCTTGACGAATTGGAGGCGTGTGCATTTGCCCGGTTCGCTCCCAGCGCCGCCCAGGATCAAGATCGCCACGACGCCTTGGCCCGCGTACATGCGAGCCTGGCCACGCTGGATCGGGCGCAGGCCGGGAGGGGCGGCCGATGAGGGTTTTTGGGCGGCTGTGCGGCCCGCGGCTGACAAAAGTGGCAACACGCTTGATGCTGGCGCTCTTCGTGGTCCTGTCATCCGTGAGTGCACGCGGCGCGACGCTTTCCGAACGCTTCGAGGCAGGGGTCGCGGCGTTTCAAGAAGGCCGCTTCGACGAGGCGGCTTCAGTGTTCAACGAACTGGTCGAACGCTACGGCATGCTGGCCCCAGAGGCATGGCTGAACCTGGGCGCCTCCCGATTCGAGGCCGGACACCCAGGAACGGCGATTTTGGCTCTGCACCGGGCCGCCCGGATGGCGCCCGGCGAACCGACTGCCGAAACCGCCCAGGTCAACCTGGCCCGCATCCGGTCGGCTCTTAACGACCACGAAGGCCTGGCTGGAAACGGGTTCGTGTTCGGCCCCTATTCGGATGCCTGGACGGCGCTGCTGGGCTGGACCTCGCCACAGATCGCACTGGGCTTGTTCCTGGGTTGTTGGACGCTGTTTTTCCTGGCGCTGGGCCTATGGCGTCTGGGCGCACTGCCCCGGGTCCGCCGCCCCCTGGGCATCGCGGTGAGCTTCCTGGCGCTGGCGTTGGCGACGACGGCGGTTGTGGCTTACGGAAGTCACCGCGTACACAGCTATCGTACCGCCGTCGTGGTCGCCGACCAGGCAGCACTGCTGGAAGACGCCACATCGACACGAACGGACATGCGACTGCCCGAGGGCCTGGAGGTGCGCGTCCTGGCGAACCGCGGGGCCTGGGTGCAGGTGCGTCTGTCCTCCGGCGCGACCGGATGGATGGCCAGCAACGACATCGGCATCCCGTAACGGCCCTAGCTACGTCGAGCACGAATTCGGTGATGGTGACGCCGCGATGCCCCCTGGATTGCGAAGGCGAATCCCGGCCGTACTGATTGCCTAATAGGTTGATTCTGGGAGCCCGTGATCCACCGTCACAAATTTCTACGTCTTGAAATCATTGAGCATGCTGCGGTCGCAGTTTCACCAATCCGGTGAGGGGTCCGGTCGGGGTGGCCGGCTCCGCTCCGGATACCCCCCCGCCCCTTCCCGAGTGGCACGGGGCCTTCTCCTCCGCCGGGAGCT
>CAZHDQ010000034.1:0-11985 GCA_964531595.1 uncultured Anaeromyxobacteraceae bacterium | reverse complement strand
CGAGCATCGCCCCGAGCTGTGGGTGGACCGTCGAAGCAATGCCGCCCACGGCCGCCGCCAGGTCATCCATTGACCGGATTCCGGCGAAGCCCAGTACGTCATCGGGGAATGCGACTGCCCCGACCGCAGCCTCGATGGTCTTCGACGACACCTTGTCGGCGTCCTTCTTGCAGCCGAGCAAGCCGGCCGTGCAGATCGCTGCGATCAGCAGACCGCGTCCTGCCCATTTCAACGAGTTCATGTGCAACCTCCTTGGTTTCCCGGAAATCCGGGAACGCGCAAGTGTAGTCCCGGCAGGTCGGAGGGTCAATCACGCGAAAGGATCACGCGTTCCAGCGATCCAACCATCCGGGCGTAGGACATAGGTACGCCGTCGCAGTCCTCGCCGATGTACTCGAGAGCGTCGAATCCGTGGGGGCCGACGGCGTGGCGGCGATCGCGCGGGACCGAACCGAACTGCTCGACCGACAGGAAATCACGGAACCCGAAGGGCCGACCGCGCAGCGCCGACAGTCTGCCGAGGATACCCAGCATCCCCTGGAACCCCCGGACGATCCGGTCCTGTGTGGGGTAGCAGCCGGCCATGCGCATCTTCGCGTCCAGCTCGGTCGGGGTCAGGCGGATTTCGTGAATAGGGTCCTTCTGCCAAAGCCCAAATCGCAAGGGCACGACGTTTAGCAGTTCGTATTCAGGCAGTTCGAACATCCGGCAATCCGGTAGCGGGGCGATCGCCGCCCGGACCATCATGTGGACCAGGTCGTGTTCTGGATTACCGCCTTGCCAAGCCAATGTGAAAACGTTGTCGGGGCGGAACGCGCGGACTTCGGCGGCGACCTGGGAGGCGATCGTCTTCACGAGCGCATGGACCTCGTGGTCGGCGTTCGTCTGAGTCACCTGTCGGATCAGAGTTCGGTAGATTGTCTGCTCGGAGTTTCCCAGGAAACGCAATCGGTCTTCGCCGATGCCCAGTGCGGCCATGGCGACGATCGTTTCGAACCGGCGGGCGGCGGCGTATTCCCGCGGCGACATGTCCAGTTCGTGGGCCAATCCGTCGCCGTTCGTAACCCACATGAAGCTCGACGTCGCAGCCGGGACGCGCTGCATCAGGCCGGCGTAGCCCAGTTCGTCATCTTGGTGCGCGAAAACGAACAGGTTGCGGCTGCCGGGGGCAAACAGGTCGCCGGGAAAAGGGGTCGGTCGCATCGGCAGACTCCTGGCGCATTGCGCCTTGCACGGATGGGCCAAGCGTATTCGCGCTGGCCGGCCGGGTCAACCGGGTCTGAAAGACTGCGCCCGATGGGCTACAATGCCGTCCGTCATTTCGCAAGGAGTTCTTCATGGCGATTCCTGACACCCGTTGCAACCGCTGGCTTGCGGCCGGATGCGCGCTGGCGGCGGGCCTGATGGCGCCTTCCGATGCCTCGGCCCAGTCATGGCCAGCTTACGCACCCAAGGGCGACGCGAAACGTTCAGAGGTACCCGACACCTACCGTTGGAACCTGGGGCACCTGTTCGCGTCCTTCGATGAATGGGAGGAGGCGTTCGACGCCGTCGAGGCGCGGTTGCCCGAAATCCCACCGTTTCGCGGCACGCTTGCGACCGATGCGGCGACCGTGCAGCGCTGTCTGGACCTTATGTACGGAATCCAGGAGGAAGTGTATCGGCTGGCGGTGTTCGCCGACGCCGACTACTCCACCGACCGCACGCTACCGGCCGCCAAGGTGCGTACGGACCGGATCCAGGCGCTGATGACGCGATTCGGCGAGGCGTCGGCCTTCGTCGAACCCGAACTGCTGGCGATGAAACCGGAGGTCCTGCGTGGGTTCGTTGAGTCCACGCCCGGGCTGGCCCAATATGCCCACTCGATTGATGACCTGATCCGTCGGCGACCGCACGTGCTGTCTTCGGACCAGGAGCGCATCCTGGCACTGACGGGCGATCTGCGGGCGGCGCCATCGTTTGTCCACGCGGCAATCGAAGAGGATGTCAAGTTTCCCGTTGCCACCGACGAAAATGGCAACGAGGTCGCGCTGACGATGTCATCGTTCCCGAGGTTAAGGGGTTCCGAAAACCGCGACGTGCGCCGCGATGCGGTACAAAAGTTCTTTGGGACCCTGCGGGCGTTTGGTCGGTCCTTTGCCGCGTCGCTGGATATGGCCGTCAAGAGCGACATCATGGAAGCCCGCGCGCGCGGGTACAGTTCGGCGTTGGAGGCTAGCGTCGACGCCAACGCGGTACCGGTGTCGGTGTTTGAAAGCCTGACCGCTGCGACCCGGGCAAACCTGCCGCGCACACTCCATCGCTACGTTGCGCTGCGTCAGCGGCTGATGAAGGTCGATCAAGTCAATTACTACGACCTCTACACGCCGATGTTCCCGTCGGCGACCCGCGAGGTACCATACGGCGATGCTGTCAAAATGGTGCAGTCTGCGCTGAAGCCGCTGGGCAAGGAATACGGGCGTGTGCTGGCCGAGGGGCTGGACCCGGCCAACGGTTGGGTTGACGCGTTCCCGAACGCGGGCAAGCGCAGTGGTGCATACTGCAACGCCTCCTACCGGCGCCACCCGATCGTATTTTTGAACCACATGGACCGGCTGGAAGACGTGTTCACGCTGATCCACGAATTCGGCCACGCGCTGCACTTCCACTTGGCGGCGCAGGCCCAGGCATTCCCGAACGCCGACGCGCCGATCTTTTTGGCCGAAATCGCGTCCACGTTCAACGAGGAACTGCTGTTGGACATGCTGCTGAAGCAGGCGAAGGGCAAGGATGAACGCTTGGCCCTGCTGAACAAGCGGGTCGAAAACATTCGGACGACGGTGTTTCGGCAGGTGATGTTCGCCGAGTTTGAGCAAGCGATCCACGCCGAGGTCGAGGGCGGCGGCGCGCTGACTGCCGAAAGGTTAGCCGAGATCTACGAGGGCCTGATCCGCCTCTATTACGGTCCGGACTTCGCGGTCGGACCGGACGATGGCTACGAGTGGGCGTACATCCCCCATTTCTACTACAACTTCTACGTATACCAGTACGCGACCGGCCTGATTTCCGCGATTTCGCTGTCCCGGAAGGTGGCGGCTGGCGATAAGGCGGCGACGAAGGCGTACCTGACGTTCCTGGAGGCGGGCGGCTCGGATTGGCCAATCGATACGTTGAAGCGTGCGGGCGTTGACCTGACGACCCCAGCGGCCATGCAGGCCACGTTCGACCTGTTCGCGGTGACCCTGGACGAGATAGATCGCCTGACTCGCTGACCGCTATTACGGATTTCACCACCTACCTGTTCCCCAAATTCTTGAATCGGAAAGGGCCCTCTGCTAATGTCCGCCCTGCGGATCCTGCAGTATCTCAATTGGACGGAGGTCTCCATGGACTGGCCGGTTCCACTCCCCGAGATTGGCGACAAGGTTGGTGATCGGTTCCGTCTGATGTTTGGGCGTGGCTCCGGGCCCGCCGGCGTGGTGTTCAAGGCGCTTGACCTGGCCCTGGACCTGCCGGTGGCCGTCAAGTTTTTCCACCCCGATCTTTTTTCGTCGCCCTTCCGGGACCTGAACCAGTTGCGCCTGTATCGGGCCCGGACCTACCAGGACCCGAACCTGGTCCGGATCTTCGAGGTCCAGGAGGACCTGGGGCTGCGCTATGTGACCAGCCAGTTGATGGAAGGCCTGTCACTGCGCGCGGTACTCGATCTGCATGACGAGACCGGCGAGCACTTTCCGGTCCCGAAGATCCGGTCGCTTGGCACGCGGTTGGTGCAGGCGGTGGCACCGATCCACCAGGCGGGCGCTATCCACGGCAACCTGAAGCCAGAAAACTTCTTCGTGCTGCCGGATCGGCTGGCCACGTCCGACCCGCACTACCTGGTTTCCCGCACGCTGACCGAGGGCGAGTCGATCCCGGTGGTGGACTACTATCGTGGCCCCGAGCAGTTGACCGACCCGCGCCTGGAATTGAAGCAGACGGACGTATACGCGCTGGCCCTGATTCTGGGCGAAATCCTGGCAATCTGCCCCGTGAAGCCCGGTATCCCACTGTCCGCTCAAGTTGCGCGCCTGACCACGCGGCTGGACGCCCTGTTCCTGAAGGCGACTGCCTCCGACCCGTTCGAGCGATTCGAGACGCTTGAGGCGTTCGGCGCGGAACTCGACGAAGCGCTGGCGCAGGTCGAGGTGGACGGGCTGTGGATCCGCCGCAATCACGAAACGGGGTCCTTCCGCGCGCTGCGAATCGTCAAGGGGGCCGACGGCAAGTCGATCGTGGCGTCCGCTGCGACCGCGATCGAAACGGCTGTGGTGCCAGAGCAGTTGTCCGATCCGGAACCCGAGATCATTGCCGCGCCGGAACCGGTGTCCGATGCGGAACCGGAAATTATTTCAGTGGTGGACGAGGCCCCGCCGCCTGCGCAGGAGGCGGAGGATATCGAGGGGATCGAGGTCGCGCCAGACGGCGTCGAGGACCCGGACCTTGAAGGAATCGAGGTCGTGTCGGACGACGAACCGCCATCGCCAATCGAGCTGCCGGAGGCCGACGAAGGGACGCTGGATGTCGAGTCTGTTCTGGAATCCGACGAAAATGGCGACGACGAGCCGACTGGGGTGGCTGCGTTTGAGCAGGCCCAGGATACACAGGAGGCCTCGCGCGGTAAGCGCGGAAAGAAGGCCAGGCAGGCGGCGCGCCGGGCGGCCCGGGAAGCGGTTAAGGGGGAACAAGATGCGGGCGAGGTCGTCGTCACGCCGACGGTCGATGTCGATGATGAATGGCCGGATGCCCCGCCACCGGTTGAGGCACCCCTACCTTCGTTGTCGGGTCGCCGGCTGCCGACGCCGCCGATGCGGCCAGCCGATTCCCCAACCGTGACGTTCAGAACGCAGAAGAAGCCCGGGTCGGCTAAGCCGTTCCTGCTGTTGCTGGGGCTGGTGATCCTGGTTCTTGGTGGCGGGGTAGCCTTGTATCTGAAGGCCACAGCGCCGGCACTCGACGAACCCGTGCCTATTCCCGCGACTTTGTCGGCCGCGGCGCCAACGGCGGCACCGAGACCGGCTCCAGAACCCGCGCCTGCACCTGCAACGGCCGCTGAACCGGCCCCCGAACCGGAGCCCGCGCCTGCGCCTGCACCGGAACCGGCCCCCGAACCCGTGCCTGCACCTGCGGCGGCACCGGAACCGGCCCCCGAACCTGAGGAACCTCCGGTTGCCTTGCCTTCGCTGCTCGCCGATCGGCTGTCTTGCCCAGAGGGCATGGCGCGTATCGTGACCGACGCCGAGGCGCTGGCCGATTCGAAAAAGAAACCCGCGGACGTGGCATTCTGCATCGATCGCCACGAATTCCCGGGAGCGGGCGCGCGCCCGAAGACGGGCGTGTCCTCGTCTCGTGCCGCATCCGATTGCAAGAAGGCGGGCAAGGCGCTTTGTACTGGCGCCCAGTGGATGAAGGCCTGCGAGTCTTCGCCGCCGTCCGCGGACAAGTGCAACGTCTCGGGGCGCATCCAGGAGGCCGGGGCGTTTCCGGAATGCGCGACGGCAGAAGGCGTGTTCGACCTGATCGGCAATGCCGGTGAATGGGCGACCGACAAGCGCCTGCACGGCGGCGATACTGCCGTCGGAAACTCGGGCGCCTGCGGCTACTCCACGAAGCGATTCTCGCCCAGGCCGACGGACGGTTTTCGGTGCTGTGCCCGCCCGACACTTGATTGATCTGAGACTTGCGTCACCCCGGCGCATTCGGAAGGAACTATGATTGATCGTTACACCACCGCGCGGATGCGCAATATCTGGTCCTCGAAACACCGATGGGACCTGTTTTTGAACGTCGAACTGGCCTATCTGGAGGCCCTTGAGGAAGACGGGGTCGCCCCGACCGGCCAAGCTGCCGCGATCCGGGACACGGTTCGCATCGACCCCGACCGTATCGAGGCCCTGGAGGCCACGCTGCGCCACGATGTGATCGCGTTCCTGGCCCACGTCGAGGAGCAGGCTGGTGACGCGACTCGTTTCTTGCACTACGGGCTGACCAGTTCCGATGTGCTGGACACGGTCACGGCGCTGCAATTGACCCAGGCGGCCGGGAACATTCGCGAAGAATGGGCCAGTCTGGAGGCCGCACTGGATGATCTGGCCGAGCGACACCGGCGCACCCCGATGGTTGGGCGTACGCACGGCATGCACGCCGAGGCCACCTCGTTCGGGCTGATTGTTCTGGGTTGGCGCGAGGCCGTGTGCCGGTGCCGCACCCGGCTGGACGCGGCGACTGCCGACATTGCGGTAGGCAAACTGTCCGGCGCGGTCGGTAACCTGGCCTTTGGCGATCCCGCACGGGAGGCGCGCGTGCTGGAGCGGCTGGGGCTGCGACCCGAGCCAATTGCGACCCAGGTCGTCGCCAGGGATCGTCACGCGGCGTTCTTCACGGCGATGGCAGTTGCCGGCGGCGTTCTTGACCACATCGCGACCAACTTGCGTCACCTGCAGCGGACCGAGGTCGGCGAGGCGCAGGAACCGTTCGGAGGCGGCCAGCGAGGTTCGTCCGCCATGCCCCACAAGAAGAACCCGGTCCTGTGCGAGAACGTGTGTGGTCAGGCGCGACTGTTGCGGGCCTATGCCCTGGCGGCGCTCGAGGACGTCGCGCTGTGGCACGAGCGTGACATCAGTCATTCCAGCGTCGAACGGATGATCGGCCCCGATGCGACGGCGACCCTGGAATTTGCCTCGCGGCGAATGGCCGGCGTCATCCGCGGCCTGACGGTGGACACCGCGCAGATGGAAGCCAACCTGGGTCGGTCCGGCGGAATCGTCCATTCGGAGGGGCTGCTGCTCTCGCTGGTTCGTTCCGGGATGCGCCGCCAGGACGCCTACGGGCTGGTCCAGAGGTGCGCCATGAAGGCGGTAGCCGGCGAAGGCACCTTCCACGACAACCTGTCGGCCGACCCCGACATCCGCGCGCGTCTTTCCGAGGAAGACATCGCGCGCAGTTTCTCGGTCGAAGAACACCTGCGATGGGCGGATGCGCTGTTTGCGCGCCGCACCCCGCCCGAGGCCAAATGACGCGAATCCGGGCTGCCATCCGGCTGTTCGCTGCAACGTCGGATGCGGTGATCCCCGCCCTGGACGCGATCCTGAAACGCGAAGGTCGCCTGCCGTTTCCAGCCAACCGCGTCCCGTCAACCTACCCGGCAGAGCCCGGTGAATTCGTACGGGTCTGGGTCGCGGCTGACGGGCCGTCCGAGACGGTAACACTCCAGCCCGAGGCCTGGCGTTCTGCGTTTGCCCGTGCGCTTGCGCTCGCGAAGGCGCTGCCTTTGCTTCGGCTTGCCGCCGCCGTGCGGCCACCGGACGAGGAGCTTCGCGTCAAGGCTTACGCTGGCGGGGACTTGGTGCTGGCGGTCGGCCCTGACTACGACGAAGAATTGTTCTACCGGCCTCGGCGCGCGGACGCTGAAGCAGTGGCCCGACTGCTGACGGATTGGGGACTTCCGGCCGCGTCAGCCCCGGCGCCCGACGCCGTCTGGCACTGCTTTGCCTCTGGCCGAATCCCATGTGACGAAGCGCCATCAGGTGACTTGCGCCTGTATGCGCGGTCAGCGTCCCGCCTGGTTCTGGAAAACTGACAGGACGCCGGGGCCGCGTTGTTCGAATCTATCGAAATCCCATCATGATGCGGTCCACGGCCGACCGCGTGTCGGGGTGGTAACGGCGGACAGCGTCCCAGTCAAGCCAAGCGCGGGCCACCGCGAGAGCGGCATCCACGCCAATTTGTTGGGCGAACGCCCGGATGGGGTCGGCCATGTCGCGATTGCACAATTCAGTGTCAGGTCGGCCGGCCGCGGCCAGCAGCACGTCCTGGACCAGCGATTCCAGCAGCAGCGCCGTGTCCGCAGCTTCTTCCTTTGAAGACGCTATACCGTCGGACAGTTCCAGCCGATCGGCCGGCCCCTTGCCGGCCAGTTCCAGGAACGTCGAGATGAAGGCGCGCCGCTCGGCCAGGACCGGGCTGTCCAGTAGTCGCAAGGCCCGGCCTGGGCTGCCGCGGGACATGGCGGCCGCCGCCATCGCGTCTTCCCCGGATACTTCGCGTTCCCGGGCGACTAGCGCGGCAACGTCCTCGGTGGGCAGGGTGCCGAAGTGTAACGTCATGCAGCGGGACAAGACGGTCCGGGGCAGCGCGTCCGGGTTCGACGTGAGCAGCACGAAGAGCGTCCGGTCGGGGGGTTCCTCCAACGTTTTCAGGGCCGCGTTCGCCGCCTCGATGGTCATGGTGTGCGCGTCGTCGATCAGCAGGCACTTCCAGGGGCCGACCAGTGGCTGGAAGTTCAGGCGGGGCGTGGCCTCCCGGATGGTGTCGATTTTTATGGTACCTTTTTCGGGTGTCAGCACGGCTAGATCCGCGAACGTGCCGGCGTCAACCATCCGGCACGAGCGGCACTGGCCGCAGGCGTCTACCTCGCCGCGGTCGCGGCACACCAGGAACGAAAGGAACGCCAGGGCGGTGCGGCGTTTGCCGACCCCGTCCGGACCCGCGAACAAGAATGCGTGGGGGACGCGTTCACGCAACGCGGCGCGCAGCAGCACTTCCTTGGCATGACTGTGTCCGACGACGTCGGCGAACCTCATGTGTACCTCGAACCCTGGGCATCCCGAAGATAGCACGGCTCAGTGCTTGTGATTAAATCTAGGACCTGCTGCGACAGATCAACATCAGTGCGGTGCGCGTGCTAAGCCAACGTCAAGTCTTCACGCCCTAATGCCTATTTTTCGGGACGTCGGTTGTCCAAGCATACCCAAGGCAAACGGACATGGGTGTTTTCAGGCGCTACACTAGGTTTTTGGTCAGTGTCTACCGCAAATCCCTTTAAGGACCGATTTTTCTGGAAATCTGGCCATCGACCCGCTACTATTCGCGTGTCTGCGCCCGACTGACGGGTCGGTAGGTTTCGTTTTCCAGGAGGCTCCATATGGGCATTCGGCTTCGCACGCTTCTTATCACGACACTGGCGTTCGGCTTAACGACGTGGGTGGCATGCGGGGGCGGTGGTTCTCCGGTTGAGGACATGGGGCCTGCGGACACTGGTGTGGACGCGCCGGACATCCCTGTCGTGTTCGACGACGGCCCGAAGGACGTGCGGGATGTGGGTGTGCGTGACATGGGTGAGGACTCGGGTGAAGACCCGGACGTCGTCACGGACCCCGGGACCGACGAGGGCGGGTCGACTTGCCCAGGTGGCTTCCTGTGCGAGTGCGAATACAACAGCGACTGCTACTCGGGGTTGTGCGTCCCGACAAACGACAAGTCGGTGTGTTCGAAGCTTTGCGGGGTCGACGGGATCTGCCCCGACGGCTGGATCTGCGACCGAGTCTCGGTCGGTGGCGAGAACGTCTACGGGTGTATCTACCCGTTCCCGACGCTTTGCCAACCGTGCCGGGCGGACGCCGAGTGCGTGCCGCAGTGGGGTGCGGGCAGCCGCCGGTTCCTGTGCATCGAGCACGGTCCGGATGGCAAGTTCTGTGGCGCCCACTGTGAAAAATCGACGGATTGTCCCGACGGGTACGACTGCCTGGACGCCGAAACGGGTGCGGGGCCGGTCAAGCAGTGCCAGCCCACGGACGGTGCCTGCGAGTGTACGGATAAATTCAAGGACAACGCGTACCTGACGTCCTGCTTCAACACGAACGAATTCGGGACGTGCCGTGGTACCCGGACGTGCGATACGGAATGTGATGCCAAGGTGCCGGCGGCTGAAGAGTGCAACGCGGAAGACGATAACTGCGATGGCAAGATCGATAACGGTGTCCCGCCGCTCCCCTGCGAACTGACGAATGCTTACGGCACATGCATGGGCGAGAGGGTCTGCGTCAATGGCGTGTTTGCGGCCTGTCAGGGGCAGTATGCGAGCCCCGAGGTCTGCAATGGCCTGGATGATAACTGCAACAGTCTGACGGACGAAGGGTTCCCGGACACGGACGGGGACGGCGTCGCGGACTGCGTGGACCCGGACATCGACGGCGACGGTATCTTGAACGAGGACGATAATTGCCCGATGGTGGCGAACCCGGGCCAGGAAAACAACGACGCGGCGGAGGAAGCGGAAGGCGCGAAGATGGGCGACGCGTGCGACCCGGACGACGACGGCGATGGCGTTCCAGACACGATGGACAATTGCCAGTTCGTGAAGAACCCGCTTCAGACGGACACGGACGGGGACGAGATTGGCGACGCGTGCGACTGCGACATCGACGGTGACGGGGTGTTCAACGAAAACCCGCTGGACATGCTGGGGGGTGCCTGCGAGACGCCGGTTCAGGCGGATAACTGCCCATTTGTGTGGAACCCGGACCAGGAAGACATGGACGGGGATGGGGTCGGCGACGCATGCGACTGCGACGTGGACGGCGACGGGGTCTCGAACAATGCGTTCGGCTGCCAGCCGGCAGACCCGCGCGACAACTGCAAGATGGTTCCGAACCCGGACCAGATAGACACGGACCGGGACGGGATTGGCGACGCATGTGACTGCGACATCGACGGTGACGGAGTGCCGAACAACAACCCGACCTGCCCGGTGGTGGAAGTCGAGGACAACTGCATCTTCGTCCCGAACACGCCCCAGGCGGACACGGATGAAGACGGGATCGGCGACGCATGCGACTGCGACATCGACGATGACGGGGTCCCGAACAACAACCCGGACTGCCCGGTAGTGGACCCGGCGGACAACTGCCCGTACCACCCGAATCCGGACCAGGAAAACACGACGGGCAGCGAATTTGGCGACGCGTGCAACCACGACTGGGACAACGACGGGGTCCCGAACGAAATTGACAACTGTCCGCGGACGCCTAACCCGCTTCAAGAAGACTACGACGAGGATGGCATCGGTGACGCGTGTGACTGCGACATTGACAACGATGGTTTCGGCAACCTCGGGGTGGACTTCAACAACGAGACATGCCCCGAACCGGTCGTTCTGGACAATTGCCCTTACGTCCCGAACCCGTCGCAGGCGGATTACGATCAGGACGGGCGCGGTGACCTGTGCGACTGCGACATCGATGGGGACGGGGACCCGAACCCGAACCCGGGTTGTCCGACGCCAGCGGACCCGGACTGCGAACCGTTCAACGAACTGGTGTTCCACGGCCAAATCGAAATATGCAACGGCATTGACGACAACTGCAACGACCTGGTGGACGAGGAAAACGCACAGGGCTGCCAGGAGTACTTCTACGACTTCGACGCGGACGGGTACGGGACGGATGCGAAGAAGTGCCTTTGCGCGCCGGCGGGTTACTACACGGCGCTTGAATCGGGGGACTGCGCGGATACGGACCCGGACCGAAACCCAGGCATGCAGGAGCGCTGCGACACGCCGTTTGATGACAACTGCAACGGCGACACGAACGACGAAGGCGCGGTGGGCTGCGCGAACTACTACTACGACGGCGATGGCGACAACTACGGCCTGTCCGACAAGTTCAAGTGCCTGTGTACCGCTTCGGGCTTCTACAACACCAGGCTGAACAACGACTGCGACGACACTAATCCGGACATCAACCCCAGTAAGACCGAGATCTGCGGCAACGGCGTGGACGACAACTGCAATGGTACGCAAAACGACGTCAATGCCACCGGCTGCACCGACTTCTACGAGGACGTCGACCAAGACACCTGGGGAACGAACCGGTCGCGGTGCATGTGCTTCGCCGAGGGCGTCTACACGGCCTTGTACAAGCCGCAGGTCGACTGCGACGACACGAATAAATTGGTCAACCCAGGCATGCCCGAGATCTGCAACAACGGTATCGACGATAACTGCGACGGCCTGCAGGATACCCCCGGCGCGCAAGACTGTGTCAACTACTACTTCGACGGAGATGCCGACGGCTACGGCCTGACCACGGATATGAAGTGTCTGTGCTCCGCATCCGGCGGGTACACGGCCACTTCCCCCGGCGACTGCAACGACACCGACAAGTTCATCAACCCCGAGGCAACCGAGAG
>CAZHDQ010000033.1:0-12004 GCA_964531595.1 uncultured Anaeromyxobacteraceae bacterium | reverse complement strand
CTGATCGGACGGGCGTTGCACGTGATATGGTCACCTGGAGTTTGCTGGGCCTTGCCACGACTGGACCGTATCGGGACCTGGTGGCCATGATTAACGACTGCCGTTTCCGAACTGGATTCGTTAGGATTTGCCCCGGGGGCGGCTTACGCTAGAATCCGCGCTTGTTCCGACGGCTCACAGGATCATCAGGAGGACACACATGCGACTGAATCTCGTGTTCGCACTCGCGACGGCGCTGTTGTTTGCATGTTCCAGTTCGGACAGCGGGTCCGATTCCGATGGCAAGCCGCCAGTCGACGCCCTGGGCGATCTGGCCTACGACGGCAGCGGCGACCCGGACGTCTCGATTGCGGACGGCGAGGAGCCGGCAGATATCCCCGCTGGGGACCTGGGACCGGACACGGGGTTTTGCCCCGGGAACGTAACGGCCAACGGGTTCAGGGACAACTGCGACGGCACCGTCACCGACACGCGTACGGGCCTGATGTGGTTGCGCACGAGCGTAACAGGGACCGACTTCAAGCAGTTGTCGGCTAACTGCAACCGGGATTACGCGGGCTACGTCGGCTGGCGACTGGCCTCGATCGACCAGTTGCGCGACATCATCTTCGGCTGCGACAAGACGACGTCCGGCGGGGCCTGCGGCGTGACCGAGGCATGCACGTTGGCGGCCGGGAACCTGGCGAACGCCGTGGCGCAGTGCTCTAACGAGGCGTGCAGCGGGTGCGAAGCGAAAGGCGGTCCCGGCGACAATGGCTGCTTCACCGACGAGTTGTTCGACGACCACTGCAACATGGTCATTTCGTCCACCAAAATGTCGAAGGCAATTGCCGAGATGAAGGCCTGGTATGTAACGTTCTGGAACGGTGGCATCGAGGTCAACCAGTTTCAACCGATCACCAGATCGGCATTCGGCCGATGCGTCCGCGATCCGCAGGAACCCTGATCACGCCTTGCCCCGCAGCCAGGCTTCGGCCAGAAACAGCGACAGCGCCAGTCCTAGCAGCCACGGGTGCCACGGCACGCGACGCGTGGGTGCGGTTCCCGAATCCTTTGCGGCGACCAGCGGTTCGATCGGCATGGAATCGGGGCGTGCCAGGGCGCTTTCCGCCGGGTCGACATTGACCAGGAACAGGTCGGAGCCCACGACAGCGGCATCGTCGCCGGACGCCAGAAATGAGGCTCGATAGACGCCAGGTACGCCCGTCCCCAGGAAATCTCCGGTAGCGGTCATCCGGACACGATCCCCGGACGGGGTGTGGATTTCGGCCCGGGCCGCACCCGCAGGCAGTTCGATGCGGCGCGGCTGTCCCACCAAGATTGCGGGCCGGCCGCCGGTCCCAGCCATCGACTGGAGGTGTGCAACCATCCAGCGGACGAACGGCGCGTACCCCGGCCGCAGCGGCAGGTCGGTCCAGTCCCGGTCGATCGTCGTCAACCACGCCAGGACGCCGCCAGTCCCCAGTCGACGCTCGACCAGCAAGGGCGCGCCCGTATCGGTCCAAGCCAGGATGCGGGAATCAACACCCCACCCGTCGTCCAGCAGCGAGAACCATCTAACCCGGGCATCGGCAAGCGATCCAGGCCCGCTAACCAGCGCAGGCGGCAGAGGCCCGTCCTCGGATACTACGACCCTGGACCCGGCCGGTCCCGCGGCAATGCGGTCGCGCGGCGCTGCCGGGAGCAACGAGTCCCAGGCGGCCGCACGGGCGGAATCGAACGCGTCACCGGCGGTTATCAGCACGCCGCCGCCGCGCGTGGCGAACTCGGCCAACGCCCTAAACTGATCCAGGCGCAACGCGTCGACGTTGGCCAGCACGACAACATCCACAGAGGACAGGTGAACCGGGGACAGGTCGGCCGGCGTTACACGCACCGACGCCAGCCCTGGCTCGTTAACGGTGCGAATCGCCAGCGCGCGTTCCAGGAAAAAGGTCTCGTCGTCCTCAGGCTGTCGGCGCGGCTCGCCGTTGACAAGAAGCACGGCATTCCGGCCACGTCTCGACAGCGAGAACCAACGCACATCATCCTCGGGCAGGTCATCCGGCGCGATCCGGACCTCCCCAAAACGCGCTGCCTCCTCGGCTTCGATAACGAATTCGAACGGGCAGGTGCGCCGCGGCGCACATTCCACCTTGCGGGCAATCCCCGCCATGCCGACTCGAACCGAAAGCACGTCAGAGAAGGGGTCGTCGGCGTCGTTGCGCAGTTCCACGCGCACCCGAACTCGGCTGGAGGGCAACGGCCCCTCCGGCGACGCGACCGCCAGGACAACGGCGCGATTCCTGGCGAACAGATCAGCCCCCGCGTCGAACGCAGTGACGATCACGCCCGCACGCTCGTCGCCCCCCGGAAACCCGTCCAGGCCGGCGGACCGGAAGTCGGAGGCGACCCAGACCCTCCGGTCGCGCGGCCCGGCCGATCGGACTCGGTCCAATGCCAACCAGACAGCGCCCGCCAGATCGGTCCCGCTTCGGGTCGCCACCATGCGGGACACGTGGCGGGCTGCCCGTTCCGCAGACCATGTGCCACCCGTCGCAGGCCATGCCTGATGAGGCCGACTGGCCGCGACCACGACGACCTCGGACTCAGGTGGAAGGTCGGCCAGCACCCGCAGCGCCTGGGCCCGCACCTGCTCCCATGGGGTCGTCCCGCTGGTGGCTAGGCGCATCGACAGAGAATCGTCGATCACCAAAGCGAAAGAGACTGGCTCGACCGACCCGACCACCGCCGGTTCCTCGGAATAAGGCCGCGCGAAAAGCAAGACGATCGTTGCGACTACAACCACCCGAATCGCCAGTAGAATCACATGTATCAGCCGCAGGCGCATGGCGGTGGCACCGCCCGCGAGGACCAGGTGCATCAAGGCGTCGAGCGCAACGGTCGGCGCGCGGCCCCTCAGGTAGAAGTGGATGATCAGAGGGATCAAGACCGCGGGCAGTCCCCACAACATCGCTGGCGATTCGAATCCCATCAGACAGACCGCCTGCGACGACCACCGTCGACCGCCCGGATTACGGCCGCTGTCTGGACGTGTGGTGGCATCTCCATGTCGACTTGTTGGTAGAAGACGCCCGCATCGTGACACGCCGCCCGAACATCAGCCACGAACGAGGCCATGGCCGCCAGAAACCGTTTGCGCAGCCCCCGAGCGTCCAACAGCGCCGATTCGCCGGTCTCGGCCGACCTGAACACGACAGTCCCCGTGAACGGGAACGTCCGTTCCTCGGGCGACAGGACGTGCAGCAGTACCGCAACCGATCCGCGGCCAACGGCGGCGCCCAGTGCATCAACTGAGCCCTGCCAATCGGTAAGCATGTCCGACGCCAGCACGACCAGTCCCCGCCGGCCCGCTAACGCCACCCGAGGTGCCAGCGCCTCATTGAGCCGGGTCGGCCCGGACGGACGGACATCCGACAGCAGGCCGCACACCTCGGCCAGGTGGGAAGGGACCCCGCGGGGCGGACAGGTTTTCGGGTGGCGAGCGTGCGCGACAACGACCCCCACTTCATCGCCCTGGCGTAGCAGCACGTAGGCCAACCCGGCCAGGATCGAAGCGCCGTGCCGGTACTTCGTAGCGGCCGGGGGCTGGTTCATCGAGGCAGAAGCGTCCATCACCAGCCAGGCCGCTAGGTTCGTTTCGTCCTGGTAGCGCCGAACATACACCTTGTCGGTTCGCGCCAGCACCTTCCAGTCGATGCCGCGGGGGTCGTCGCCAAACGTATAGCCTTTAAGATCCGCAAACTCGAGACTCTGACCCGTGTGGGAGGACGCATGCACCCCACCGACGCGACCATCCGCCAGCACTCTGGGCCGTAAAGCAAGACGCCCCAAGGCTTCGCGGGCCTCGTCAGGCAGGATCTCCCAGCTTCCGCCGGTGTCGGTCATCCCCGATCCTCGACCAACCGCCGGACCAACGAGACCGCTGATACTCGCTCGGCCTCGGCGTGGAAGTTGACGACCACGCGATGGGCGAGCACGGGCTCGGCCATCTGCCGGACGAACTCCACGGGCACAGTCGCGGCACCCCGAAGCAGCGTCAGCGCCTTCGCCGCCAGGACCAGGTGCTGGGCCGCCCGTGGGCCTGCGCCCCACGCCACGTATTTTCGGACCGCGTCTGTAGCCCCAGGGTCGCTTGGCCGCGTCGCGCGGACCAGTTCCACCGCCTCTCGAATAGCGTGGTCCGCCGCCGGCACTCCTCGCACCAGCGCCTGGATTTCGAGGATCCGACCAGGTGTCAGCACCTTTTCGATATGCGGCTTCACCAGACCTGTCGTGGCCTGGACGATTTCCATTTCTTGGTCGAAGTCCGGGTAGTCCATCCGAATCGCCAACGTGAACCGGTCCAACTGGGCCTCGGGTAGTGGGTAGGTACCCTCCTGCTCGATAGGATTTTGTGTGGCAAACACCACGAACGGGGGGGTCAGGGGCCAAGACTGGCCGGCCACAGTCACGCGACGCTCCTGCATCGCCTCCAGCAACGCGGACTGGGTCTTCGGCGGCGTCCGGTTGATCTCGTCGGCCAGCAAAAGGTTCGCGAACACCGGTCCGCGAACAAACCGGAACGCCCGGGCGCCCGTCGCGCGGTCCTCTTCGAGTACCTCGGTGCCCGTGACGTCCGACGGCATCAGGTCCGGCGTGAACTGGATCCGGGAGAAGGTCAGATCCATGCATTCAGCCAGCGCCTGAACCAGCATGGTCTTCGCCAGTCCGGGGACGCCGATCAACAGCCCGTGGCCTTCGGCGAACAGCGCGACCAGCAACTGCTCGACTGCATCGGACTGGCCGACGACGCGCCGCGCTATCTGAACCGAGATTTGGTCGCGGACCTGCCGGATCTCATCCGCCAGCCTCATGTCCGATTCCATCCGCGCACGCCCGGTTTCCACGGTCACCTCCACATCGCCGCAAGGCGTTGTTCCCGATCCGCATCGGCGGACCGCCCCTGCGCCGCCATCACCCTGGCCAGGGCTTCGTGCGTTCCCGGGTCGTAGGGATCTGTCCGCACGGCCCGCATCAGGGGTTCCTCGGCCTCGGAATAACGACCCAGCGCGACAAGCGCTCGGCCGCGTTCCCTGGACAAGATCGCCCATTCAACCTCGTCCAACGCCACGCGGTCCAGCAGCGTAAGCACTCGTTCCGGCTGGGCGGCCTCGTTCAATGCGGCCGCCAACCGGGCCACCAGCAGTGGATGGGGGTGGGCAGCAACCACGCGCGCGTATCGTTCGGCTGCCTGCGCGGGGTGCCCTTTGCGGCGCAGCAGATCCCCAACGCGTAGCAGCGATACCGCCGGAGGTGACAAACTGGCGTCTGGCGGGTCGGATTCCCGAACCAGCACGCCTCGGCCGCCCTCTTGGGGCGACAGTCCCCCCTGGACGAGTCGTTTCAGCCAGGCCGCCTCCAACTCGTCCAACGTTTTGCCGGTAGCGCGCAGCAGCGCGACCTCCTCGTCGCCGACCCGTAGTTCGTCGGCCAGGCGCCCCAGGACGTCCGCGCCCTCGATCGAGACCAGGAATGCGGCAAACGAAGAAAGCTGGGCGAAGGCCAGCGCCGTTCGCTCCGGCGAGGGCATCCGCGACAGAGTCGTGCGCAGTTCGTCGAAAGGGACCAAACGACCTGACGCCAGCGCGTCCCCCAACAACTCGTTCATAGATCGATGCAGGGTCCCCGGGGCCTGGGAACGCCAGGCCGGTTCCAGGTACTTGGCGGCGGCCTCCTGGAACCATACGGGCACGCGGTGGCCGGCACGGACGGTCAAAAACAGGTGTACCAACTCGTGGGCGACGGTGTCTGCAAACGGGTAGCCATATGGCAGTTGGGACGGCGACAGGATCATCAGTTTATTGAAGTCGCAGACCGCAACGGCACCAGAACGGACCAAGTCGGTCGCGTCCGCACCCGATGCAGCCGCCAGCGCAGCAACAGACGGCAGGACCTCGATGCGCACCGGCACCGGGACGGTCATAGAAAGGTGCGCGGACAACACGTCGAACGCCGCCTCGGCAGCCTCGAGCAGGTAAGGGAGCAAAGCTTCGTCCGGCCCAGGCGAAAATCGCACGACAAATCTACGGGTCGGTGACCAGGCGGTCGCCAGCCCGGCAGTCACTGCACGCGTAGCCCGAACGCGGGCCAACAGGGCGTTGTCGGCCCCGTCACCCAGGCGCGCCAGCGTCTCTTCTGCCGCCTCGTATTCGCCCGCCAGGAAATGCAGCGCCCCGCGGGCCAAGGCCAGCGAACGCGTCCGGCCGGCCGGGTCCGCCTGGTCGATGAGCACCCGCGCTCGGGCGACTTCCCAGTGGTCCATCGCAGACGTGATAGGCCCACCTCCCAAGGCGCCGGCCGACGGCGACCAGGCCACTACGGCCAGGAACACTGCGAAAGCCTGAGGAGAAAATGCATTCGTCTTCACGCCAGAAATCTGCGTTGTTTTCGGCGCAAATGCAAGCCCGCCAGCGGTTTGGAATCTTTCGCGTTGGCGCGGCATGCTGTGGATCCTTGCCATCCCGCACGAGACGGCAAAATGTTACAATGGCGTACTCGAAAGAGAAGGCCCGATGTGACCAGCAAGGTGCGCAAACCAAAGGCCCTACGGGGGACGCGGACCCGATTGGCGGAGGAGGTGGCCGGCCGATACGCCCAGACCGGGGCCCGGATGCTGTCCGACGACGTGCCGCAGCGCCTGGATCCACGAACTGCGGCCGAAATGGCGACGCTCACTGGCGCCGCCCCAGAGGACGTGCGCGTACACACGGGGACGCGTGCGGGACGAATGGCC
Source organism: uncultured Anaeromyxobacteraceae bacterium (assembly GCA_964531595.1). Lineage (GTDB taxonomy): Bacteria > Myxococcota_A > UBA9042 > DTJE01 > DTJE01 > DUVQ01. The sequence goes on along the minus strand of CAZHDQ010000033.1, from coordinate 5,229 downwards.
GATCGGCTGGGCGCGCGTGCCTTTACACTGGCCGGCGGCGACGTGTTCTTCGCTAAGGACGCGTTCCAACCCGACACTCCGGGCGGCAAGGCATTGCTGGCCCACGAGATGACCCACGTGGCCGAGGGGGTCGCGGGGCGGTCGGGCAGCGATGCCCCCCGCTCTGACGATGAGTCCGAGCAGGAGGCCCGGCGAACCGAGGAGCGGGTACTGGCACAAGAAGATACCCGGCGTCCTGAAACCAAGGAAGAGTTCGCCGAACCGGTCGACGTGGCCGTGGATGGGAGCGGGGGCGGGGGTGCCTCGCGGCAAAGCGTCCGAATCGACAAAACGGTCTTGGAGGACAAGGTCCATCGGGTAATCGAGCGCGCGATCCGCCGCGATCAGGAACGGTCGGGACGCTGACTCTAGAAGCGTGTCGCGGTGTCGGCCCCGATATCGCGAATCAGTCGAGCAACGACTTCAGCTTCCGAGTCTGAGAGACACCCCGAAGTTTGTGCAACGCCCGAGCCTCGATCTGACGGATGCGTTCGCGGGTGACTTGGAACTCCCGCCCCACTTCCTCCAGCGTGTGGTCACTGGTTTCTCCGATGCCGAAACGCATGCGCAGGATCTTTTCCTCACGCACCGTCAGGCCGCGAAGCGCCCGTCGCGTCCGGTAGGACAGCTCAGCCGCCACCGTTTGCGCTTCGGGGCCTTCAACCGTCCGGTCTTCGACCATGTCGCCCAGACAGTGGCCGTCGTCCTCGCCGACAGGGGTATCCAACGAGATTGTGCCCCGCGCCGACTGCTGGATCCATCGGATCTTGTCGACCGGGACCTCCATCCGACAACCAATCTCTTCCAAAGTAGGTTCGCGCCCTAGTTCGTCAACCAGTTCCCGGGACGCGCGGGCCAGACGCCGAACGTTGTCGCCCATGTGAACCGGCAGGCGGATGGTCCTGGACTGGTCAGCAACGGCACGCGACACCGCTTGCCGAACCCACCATGTCGCGTAGGTGCTGAACTTGTAGCCGCGGCGGTACTCGAACTTCTCGACGGCCCGCATAAGGCCGATGTTGCCTTCCTGGATCAGGTCCAGGAATTGCAATCCGCGGTTGGTATACCGCTTGGCTATGGACACGACCAGGCGAAGGTTCGCTTCGATCATCCGGGATCGTGCCCGCTCCGCCTCGCGTTCCAGGGCGACCATCCGGCAATACTGCTCACGAAGCGCCTGGGCGCGGCACCCCGACTCACGCTCCACCCGGCGGACCGAATCGAGCGCGCCGTCTCGTTCCGCCGAATCGATATCTTGGATTCGCCCTCGGAGCAATTCCATTGCCTTACGCATCCGACACACGCTCTCGCGATGCACGGTGGCCGGATCCGCCGGTTCGTCGGACTGCTCATCCAAGGATGGTTCAGCCACGGATGGTACGTCCAACGGTAAGGCTGTTCCCAGCAGTTCTATCAAGGAGGATTCAGCCCCTTCAATCTGCCGGAAGATTTCGACTTCTTCTTCCCGCGTAAGCAGCGAAACGCTGCTCATGCGGCCGAGGTAGAGGTGAACGGGGTCCATCGTGGCAGAAGACGATGACTCACGAACGGGGCCGCTTGCGCCCCCCATCTCCGAGGTGTCCATCGTCCTCCAACCGGGAACCCCGCATGGGTGCCGGGGCGGCGCCTGGCGACGCCCGGAGCCGCAAGCTTACCGTCGGGTCAGTCGGTTGACCGCCCGACGGTTCGCCAGCGAGAAATGCGTGGATTTGGATGGCCTAGTAGCGACGGTTGCCGCGATCGTACCCGCCACGGTCGCCGCCGCCGCCGCCGCCACCGCCACGATCTTCACGCTCACGCGGGTAGTCGATTTTGACGGCCCGGCCGTCCAGCATCTGGCCGTCCATTTCGTTCTTGCATGCGGTCGCCGCTTCTTCAGTCGCGAACGTCACGAAGCCGAAACCCTTGGAACGGCCGGTGTCACGATCCGTGATCACACGGACTTCTTCCAGTTCGCCGAAGCGCTCGCACGCCTCACGCAGAGAGGAATCGTTCGTCGCCCATGCCAGACCGCCCACGAAAAGCTTGTTCTTCATCACTGAGATCTCCCGATGCGCGGATCATCCGACCCGCATCCAACACTCGCCCGAAGACCGGGCACCAGAGGCCACCGCCGAGGCGGTGTCCGGTTTGCTCCTGAAGTCGGATTCGCCTTCGCGATCCGTTCGTTCAGTCCGCGTCTTCTTCGGGGCTGTCGAGGCACCGGGTGGACTCGGTTGCGGAACGATGTGCGGCAGGAGGACCACCTCCGTTCGGGGGAAGAATAACATCGTTGTAAAGAAATGCAAGTATTGCGTTAAGATATTTCGACTTCGCAGCCGGGAGGCCTTATGCAGCTTGCGCGCACGATTAGAATTGTACTTCCGTTTCTGGCCATCGCCATCGTCGCGACGGCCTGCACCGGAAGCTCCACCAACCCCGCAGATGTCCCAGTCGACGCACAGATCGACGCCCCTGGCATGGACGCAGCCGAGCCGCCATGGGTGACGGATTTCACCCCGCACCGCGAAACCCGCGGCAATGTGACGGTCCTCTGGCTTAAGGGCACTCCCTACGAGATGGGCGTCCAACATGGAGAATTGATGGCCACGGAACTGGCGCAGGGCGTCGCGTTCCTGGAATCCTCAGAACTGGGACTGCTCCAGACCCTGTTCGAGTACTATGGTTTCGACGAAGATGCACGAAAACAGTCCTACGACATGATCCGCGAGGAGTGCGAGGGCATGGCCGACGGTGCTGATGTCGAGGGATGGACTGCCGACGTTTGTATGGGGCTGGCCTACGGCGAGGTAGTGCTAGACCACTTCACCCTGGGCATCCTGCAGTGCTCGCAGTTCGTCGCGGCGGGCCCTGCGGTGGCGGCTGCGGACGGCGAACTGATCCACGGCCGAAACCTGGACTGGGACGCGATCGACTACCTGTTGGATTACCCGGTCGTAATCGTACGCCACCCCGACGGGAAGATCCCGTATGTGTCGATCGGCTTCCCGGGCAATGTCGGGACCTACAACGGCATAAACGCGGCCGGCATCTCGGTCGCGTCAAACGAAAACGAGTCTAACGGCGACATCGACCGGACCGGCCGGCCGTCGATACAAACACAGAACGTCATCTTGGCGGAGTACGACAACCTGGATGACATCATGGCGATGATGGAGGGCCTGGACCGGATGAGTGCCGAAAACATCGTCGTCGCCGACGGCAACGCGGGCCGAGCGGCGTTCTACCAATTGACGGCAAGCCACTTCGGCAAGGACGAACTAGGCGAGGACGGTGTCGCGTGGATCACGAACCACTACACCCACCCCGACATGGTGAAGTGGGGCATCGAATATAAGGAGGCCGACGCGTCCACGCTGGTCCGGGAAATGCGCTTGCGGCAGTTGCTCGATCCGGCCGAGACTGAAACCACGCTGCACGGCACGATCGACGTGCCGACGGCTGTGTCGATCCTGCGCGACCGCTATAACCCGCTGACGATGGTCGAGTCCCCTAAAGACACGTTCGACGACAACGGGTCGATTGCCACCAACGGCGCCATCTACTCGATCGTCTTCATGCCGAAGCGCGGGCACTTCTGGCTGGCTGCGGGCAACCCGCCCGTACCCCGCAACGCTTACGTTGGATTCTCGCTGGCGGAACTGTTCGGCTGGGACGACACGGACGCCCCGAACCCAGCGCAGGTGGACGGGGTCAACTAAGGGCCTGTGCAGAAGCAACTGCTCCATAACGAGAGCGGTGAGGCGCTCGCCTGGCAAGGCACGAGGAGGGCGCAGACTGGCTCGTCTGTAACCGACAAGCAACGCAGTCAGGTGAGATGGATCGCCGCTCGCAGTGGAGCGGTTGTTTCGTAACAGGCCCTAAGTGGGGACCTCCGTGCCGGGACACAAGGTCAGTCGCGGTGCTGCGGCACATTGACCTTGTGGCCGTATTGTTCGGGCGGGTAGATGTAGTCCAGGTTGAAGCAGGCGAAGCAGTAGTCGCGCGGCGACGACAGCACTTGGTCGAAGTCGGCGACATCCATGTATTTCAGCGAATCGGCGCTCGTATATTCGGCGATACCCTCGATCGACAAGTGGTTCGCGATCAGTTCGTCGCTGCTCGGGGTGTCGATGCCGTAGAAACACGGGCCGATCACCGGCGGGGACCCCACGCGGACGTGAACCTCGCGAGCCCCGGCCGCCTTGATCATCCGGACCAGTTTGCGCAGGGTGGTGCCGCGGACGATCGAGTCGTCCACCAGCACGACGCGCTTGCCCGGAAAGAAACCGGGAAGCGGGTTGAATTTCTGCTTCACGCCTTCGTCGCGCGACTTCTGGTTCGGCCGGATGAACGTACGGCCGGCGTAATGGTTGCGCAGCAGGCCCATGGCGAATGGGGCGCCCTTGGCCTCGGCATAGCCCTGTGCAACGAAATTCGACGAGTCGGGCACCGGGATGACGACCAGGTCGTCACCGTTCGGCAGGTCATCGTCCTTCGCCGCCAGGCACGCCCCGATACGCTGGCGAACCTCCCACACACGTTCGCCGAAGGTCTCGCTGTCGGGCCTGGAGAAGTAGACCAATTCGAACGCACAGTGCCGCAAAACCTCGGGGGCTTCGGAAGCGGTCCGGACCGGCTGACCACGCTCAAGGCAAAGGACCTCTCCAGCCGCCACCTGACGCACGGGCTGGGCGCCCACGATGCCGAACCCACAGGCCTCGGACGCGAACACCGTCCCCTCGGAAGGCAGGTCGCCGGCCCCCTCGTATTCCAGGTGCCCCATTACCAGCGGCCGGATGCCGTGGGGGTCCCTGAACGCAAACAGTCGATCTCGCATGATCAGCAGCGTCGCGAAAGCGCCTTTGGCCTCCTGCATGGTCTTCGCGATTGCGTCCTCGATGGGGATGCCACGGACAACGTGGTGGTAAGCGATCAACCGGCCCATCAGTTCGCCGTCATTGTCGCTTTCGAACGTAAAGCCGGCCTCACTTTCGAGCCTCGTGCGCAATTCGCCGTAGTTGATGATGTCGCCGTTCGAGCAGATCGCCATGTGGGGCCCCTCGGCCAGGTCGATCGAGAACGGTTGGGCATTGTCCAGGTCGCAAGCCCCGGCCGTCGGGTAGCGGACATGGCCAATAGACACATCGCCGGCGTGGCGATCCAGGATATCCTCGGTCAGGACATTCTTGACCACCCCCATCGCCTTAT
>CAZHDQ010000032.1:0-12066 GCA_964531595.1 uncultured Anaeromyxobacteraceae bacterium | reverse complement strand
TTCGGGGACCTGCATCAGGGAAGTGCAGCAGTCGCTGACCCGCAGATATTGCGGCAGCATGCTGAATCCATAGGTCGCGGCGAAGTCGCCCGTTTCGCGCACCGGCATGTAGCCCAGCAGGATGTCTTCGGGTTCCTCCCGGTACCTGACTCGAATGCCGTTGAAGAAGGTATTGACCACCTCCTCAACGAGTTCTGTGTCCTCTGGAACCGGCGGTGTGACGGGTTCTCCGGCTCGCGTCTGGGCTACGCTACCGTCGATCCCGTCGACGACCATCGTCCAACCAGGGTAGGCATTCCGTCCCGTCAGTCCGTCGTGGCCGCTGACACGTTCCAGGAATACGAGGCCATCGAACATCCGGATAAGGCTCAGTGCCAACGTCCGCGTTCCGAACAGCCGGTACGCGGCCCAGGTGGCGTTGACCGAGGCGCCGATGTGGTTGTTGTCGGTGGGGCCGGGTACGACCTCGAAGTCGTCGCCCGTCCGCGCGATACCCGCCTTGCCGATGGTGATGCCAAAGGTGGCACCACCGAAGATTTGGAACCGGTTGTAGGCCACGACTGCGCGCTCAACTCGCTCGCGGTAGTACAACCGGAATGCCCTGCTGGCTGCCTCGGGGCTGAAGGCCGGTGGGGTGGGGGGCACGTCCGCGACGTCCAACACGGTATCCTGGCCCGCGATGTCCTGGTCGGCCACGTCCTGGCCCGCGATGTCCTGGCCCGTGGCATCCTGGCCCGCGATGTCCGTTGTCCCGATGTCGGGAACGTCCCGGCCGTTGTCGTTCGCGCTTTTGGTTTCGCTGCAGTTAGCGCCGAAAATCCACAGGGCTGTGACTAGGACTGCGACATGCATCCATTCGTTGAACCGTGTCATGACTGTCTTCTCCCGGCAGGGTCGTGCCAGGCACCAGCAAAACCTAGCGCCAGCGACAATCATCCCGAAGTTACCGACTCGATACAAGAAGCGTTCTGGCAATCCGGTCGCACGATGTCTGAGGGCAGCCAGCCATCGGTGGTCTTGGCGCAGAGGGCCGCCTCGGACCTTGCCCTTCCTGCGTAAATGCCAGGGCGATTCCTGGGGTAAAACCATCCGCCGAATAGTCTCGGATCCACGTTAGGACTCAGCGCCCCGGGGTCCTCTTTCCCGCCGCCGTCGGTCCAGGCGGGTCTGTTCGCAAACGATTTCGACCACCGAGACCTCACCAACCAGGCCCAGAGACGGCGTTGGCACGACCGGATGGCGTTCGAAGCACGGGTAACCGAATTCCACGGTTGTCATCGATGCGAGCGAGGCCGTCCAGGCATAACGGGCCGCAAGGCTGTTTGACACGAAGATGTCGGCCTGCCGGTTGACGAGGATCTCCTGGAGAAGGGTGAACGGGGCGCGGCGTTCGGGGGCGTCCAGGTCCGAACCCGCCTCCGGTGCTGCCGTCAGGCCGACGGCCAGGACCTGGGCCCCGACGTCCTTTGCAATCTCGAGCCAACCGGCCACTCGAACCGGGTCGTCCACAACGACCCATCGCGTCCCTTGCAGAGTCTGCTCTGCACGGACCAGCAACTCGGTCGCCCAGCGGCGCTTCTCGCTTTCCAGGAACGCGTGGGCCATCTCGACCCGGTCCAGTGCCTTGGCCACGCCCAGCAGGAACCGTTCGGTCAGCGTCCACGAGAATGGCAGCGGAACCTCCACTACCTGGACTCCCAGGCGCTTGCCCAGGCGCCCCGCTGCGGCCCGTCCGTACGGCAGTGCTACCAGTAGGTCCGCCTGCGCGATCTCAGTCAAATCATCCCAGTCGCCACCAGCCAGCCAGATGGAAGCGACAGTGGCACCCAGCGCCTCGACCATGCGCACCAGTTCCTGCACGTCCCCCCGTGAATCGCCCTCGTGTCGCAGGAACATGTTGCCAACGATGCCGACGCGTGGAGTCTTTGCGCTTCCGTCGTGCTTTCGGTCCAGTGGTATCGCGTCGGCGATAGCGGTGAGTGTGCGGCTCCAGCCCCCGACCCAGTCCTCTGACAGCGATCGGGACGGCACAGGAATCTTCGGAATTTCAGGGTGTTCAGTGGCGGCCTGGAGCATCCGGTTGATGTCTCGGCCAATCAGCATAGCCGACGACATCGCCGAAAAGAACAGGACGCGTGTTTCGGGGTCCTCCAGTGCCATCTGGACCTTGCGGTGGACGATCCCCTCGTCTGCCAGGATCACGCGGTGGATGTCCAGTTCGGTGTGCAGTACGCGGTGGGGCGAGGCCAGACGTTGCAGGTCCGCGACCAGTTGGTGGTTACCCTGGATGAATTCGGCCTTGTAGAACGCGCACATCGGGCCGTCGACGACGATACGCGCGCCGCCGATCGCGTTCACGGCCAGATAGATCCCGCCCATGTAGGGCAGCGTCAGCCTCTGCTTGTCCGTGATCACGGGAATTCCCGTCATGCGTTCCACCCTTTCTCGACCACCCAGGGCCCGAATCGCGCGGGGCCCTCCCATCGACAGCGGTTGGCAAGCCGCAGTCCGGTCCGGTGCGCGCCCCAGAGCCCACATTCCAGATCAGACATTGAAAACGATGCCTTGCCGCACGCGTACAGCCGCCGATCGAACGTCATCTGGGAATAGACGACCTGAAACGCGCCCGACGCCGTCAACGCCTCCCGAAGGTCATCTAGCGTCGAGAATGGGACGACCCGGGTGCGGTCGCGCGACACGACGGTGTTTTGCACCAGGGATGTGATCTCTTCCAGTTCATCGTCGGAAGACGGCTTGAAGACAAAGACCGTCTGGGAAAAACCCAGATCTTCCAGGAACGGCATCGCCGGGATCCCGAAATTACCGTCCGCCAGCGCCAGACGGCGGACCTCGTCGACGTCCATCACGTACGTGACGCCGAGCGACGCCGGGATCGGGACTTGAAGTCCGTTAACGAGGTCGTCCAACAGGGGCTTCCAGTCGCCGCGAGGGCGGTCTGCCGCGTCGGCCAAAACGTCCATGAACCGCCGGACGCCCGTGAAGCCGTATGGCAACGGTGGGGCCAGAATCCGGGTGTGTGGACCCGCCAGCACCTTCCGGACGATGATGCCCCACGCCGGGCCAGGGTTGCACACCACGTATCTGGACTGCATGACCGCCATCAACGCGTCGCGGTCCATTGACGGCAGGAACGTTGCCGTGAATCGCAGACCCAGCAGGCCCACCAGGGCGGACAGTTCCTCAAGGAAATCGCCCTCAGGGTAGCCGACGAAGGCGACGCCGTCCTCCAGAATCCCAGTCGATTCGACCGTCACGCGGGTAAGGATCGTATCGCGCATCTCGCTGACCAGTTTTGCCAGCGTTTCGATCGGGCCTGGTTGGGCGATGTCCATCTGGATGATCGGGGCACCTCCGTCAGCGAGGTGCTCGCGCTTTACCCGGGCCAGATCCTCGCCGATGATCCGCGGGAGGCACGTTTCGCCCAGTAGCATGACGTCGCCCTCACGGGCGCGTGCGCGCTCCCATTTCAAGCGCTCTTCAAGCAGTCCGGCCCCTCCGAAGATCACCTCGTCGTCTCCCATCAGGAGCGTTGGTGCGAGTTCTTCTACAATGCCAGGTCCGGCGGACCGACCGGTGTCCCCCGGGGCGATCGTCGTCGGAACGTCGTGCCCGGTCCGGACCAGTAACTCCCACAGTTCGAGGCGTTCGCGTAAGGCCGGCCGTAGCGATGTGTTCCGGTGGAGCGGGCGATGGAAGCGGCTGCATCCGGTGCCCTGGGGCTGGATATAGAGGCACTCCAATTCGCCCTGCACAAGGTATCGGACCCGTCCCCACGCGTCGTGTTCGCGGATGCCAGACAGCAAATCGCGTTCGGCTTCAAACGGCACGAAGAAGCGTCGCCACGATTCTTCCGCAGCCATCGTCGATGCGTTGAGACCTTCCCGGGTTCCCAGGATCCGGTCGTCCGTGTCGGCGTCGCGTTCTGTAGGCGCCGCCCACACACCCTCCAGGCAAAGCCCAGGAAGCAGGGATCGGGCCAGCAGGAATCGCATGATTTGGCAGAGCACCTGAGCGTGTGGCGGCAGGCGTGACAAAGAGTCCTCGTTCAGGCACTCCGTTTCGGGCGCCCCGGCGGTCACGTGCGTAACAACTAACTGGAAGGGACCGGCGGTCATCGTGGCATCGGGGCGCTGGGCCGCTGGTGCCAATAGCAAGAAGTACACCCGAGCGTCGTGGGCGGCATCCACGAAAGAAAGCCTGCACAGGCGGCCGACTGCCTCGTCCACCTCGTCTAACACGAAGTTCCCGCACCGGCTGTGCCCGATCTCGAGCCGGTTCGATAGGATCCGGTCCATCATGTGGTGGTTGGGACCCGGGGCATCCTCCGCCATGTGTACGATGCGTAGCGGCGCGAATCGCTCGTCGTGCGCCACCTGGCGGCACGCGGCTTCCACGGCCGCACGGACGGTCGCGGTATCGGGGAGATGTTCGTCCTCGACGACTACGCTGCCGAACGGATGAAGCGGTTCTATGGGCGCCTTTTCAGCCGGGGACATGCACAGGCCCGCGTGTAGGGGCGGTCGGCGCCCGGCCTGATCGGCGATGCGCAACTGCAGCACGCCGGAGGGCAGCGGGAGCAGCGAAACAACGGGCTCGCCCGACTGGAAGTCGACAGCAAGGTTGCTTTCGGTCAGGCGGGCAAAGGCGCGAAACACCGTAACCAGGTCGGGTATTCGCGTCACGGCTGGTGTGGTCAAGGCCGGTTGTCCCCCCGTGCATCTATCGGCCGCAAGCCGAATGCCCGAAATCCCTGGCGAAAACTGTAGAAGGCGGGCCACGGCTTGTCAAAGCGAGCCGTCCGAAAAGGCTGGCGAAGGACGCGTTGCATTCGTGCTGGTCGAAACGCCGTCTTGGTCTGGTCCTACAGTTCGGCTGTATGGTCTACCGGGACTTCCACCAGGAGAAGGGGCATACCCGTACTCATAAAGCACGTTACGCCAGCACTGTTTCGCCAACGGTCGAACTCCCCGCCAGGTTGTTCCGAGGCAAGGCGCCCATCAAGACGCCTGAGGCCACACTGAACCTGGGCGGCAAACCGCCGTTCGAGACAGGCCGTTACGCCTTCGCTTCGCCGCCGACGGCACGGCGGACTATCAGGCGTTCAATCAGTGCCTGCAGACCAACTGCTCGAGCGCCACGACGGAAAAGGAATTCTACGCGTGCCTGGAGTTTTACTGCATGGACAAGTACTACGGCTGCTTCTGGGGCTGCACGTACGCGACCTGCAACAACCTGATTGGCTGCCTCGGCTCCTGCCCACACAGGGACCAGTATTGCAGCAGCAACTGCTGGATCGAATCGACCGCCGAGGCGCAGATCGTCCTGGACAGCGTGCTCACGTGTACCCAGGACGCCTGTCCGGTCTGTGGCATCGCGAGCCCGACGCCTGCCCAAAGCGCGGAATGCGATACCTGCTGGAGCAACGCGGCGTCCCCGTCACGGGTTCCGCAAGAGGTTGACTTCGGAACTGCACAGGGCCGTGGCGGACCCTGGGGTTGGGGGGATCCTGGTCGGGCAGGGGTTGGGGGGTGGGGGGGGGGGGGGGGTACACGGAACCGGAGGCCCTGCCGCTTCAGCAAGCCGTCGATTGGATCCCACCCCTTGCCGATGGTGTGCAGGACGTCAGGAAGGTGTTCAGATGAACATGGTGGAGCTAGGGGGATTCGAACCCCCGACCTCACGGATGCGAACCGTGCGCTCTCCCAACTGAGCTACAGCCCCGTTTCAAAGTGTCCGCCCGCAGGTGGAACGGCCGGAAAGATAGCGATGTCCATGGAAAAGGTCAAGCGAAAAAGCGGTGCTTGCCCAGGTATGCGAGTGCTGCAGCCGCCATGCCTGCGGCCCGATCATTCCTCGTCTCGCACCAGTCGACCCATCTCGGCTGACTCACGGTTGGCGGCCCGGATCAGATGCGCGGCGGTGATCGAGGTTCCGTCCTCGGCGGCCAGTGCAGCGGCCCGCAGTGCGACGTTGCGCAGGTGGGCGCCGGTCATGTCGTAGCGTTCGGCCAGTTCGTCGAAGCGCACATCGTCGGCTAGCGGTGCCTGGGCCGGGATCAGCCGCTGCCAGATCCGCGTCCTGTCCTCGCTGGTCGGATGCGGGAACTCGACCTTGAATCGGATGCGCCGCTTGAACGCCTCGTCGATGGCTTCGGGAAAATTGGACGTCAGGATGCAGACGCCTTCGTAGGATTCCATGCGTTGCAACAGGAAGTTGACTTCCAGGTTCGCGTAGCGGTCGACCGCGGTGTTGACCCCGGTCCGCTTCGAAAACAACGCGTCGGCCTCATCAAATAGGAGCACGGCCTGGGCGCGGCTACCCTCGTCGAACACGCGGGCCAGGTTCTTTTCCGTTTCGCCGATGTATTTGTCGACGATGCGCGACAGGTCGATCTGGAACGCTTCCAGTCCCAATTCGGTCGACAGAATGCCCGCGGCCAGCGTCTTGCCGGTGCCTGGGGGGCCAAAGAACAGCGCCGTGGCCCCGCTCGCCGGCCCAGCAAGTGTCCCGAAACCCCACGTTTCCACGATTCGTTCGCGATGGCGGACGTAGGCGGCCAGTTCCTGCAACAGGTCGGATACCCGCTTGGGCACAATCAGGTCGGCCCAGGTGCGGCCACGGGCGATCGGGACCGCCAGCGAGCCCAGTCGGTGGGACAGGTGGTCGCGAATCACCGGGAACACTTCGGAGGCCGTGATCGGGCCGCGTCCGGATGCCAGGACAGAAGCCACGCCTGCGATTGCGCCACCGGCCAGCGAGTACCGTCCGACGATTTCCGTGATGCCGAACCCGGGGGCGTTCGGACGGCCCGCGGGCAGAAACCGTTGCCACAGGGCGCGCTGGACGTCGATCGACGGGTGCGGCACCTTGATCGACAGCAGGCCCGGCAGCGGGTCGGCCAGTTCGGGCATTCGGCGCGTCGCGGACAGGATCCAGGGGCCGGCGTGCATCCGTCCCGCACGTTCCATGGCTCGGGTCCGTGGGTCGGGGCCGTCGCCCCCGGCACCGAGTACATCAACCGCTGCCAGGAAGGGAACCGCGCCCTGAAGGCACGCCTCTCGAAGGAACGCGACCAGTCGGCTCGCCGTGAGCGCTGGATCCTCCAGCAGTTCCCGTCCATCGCCCACCAGCAGTCGACGGCCCGCCGCCGTTGCCGCAGCCGCTGCCAGCCGGCGCTTGCCCGTTCCCCGCGGCCCCCACAGCAGCACGCGAGGGCCGTTCGCCCCGCCTGACAGCGCCCGCCCGAACGCGTCCAGGAAGGCTGCCTTCACGTTGTCAGGCAGCAGGACGTCCTCTAGCGCGCCGCCATCTTCGATCAGCCCCCCCGATACCCCTGTCGCCTCGATTGCGGGCCGCGTGTCTCCGCCCAGGAAACGGACCACCCGGTCGCACAGGCGGACAGGACGTGCCACCAGGGGGCCGGGACGACGGTCATCGCCCAGGGGGCCCGACTCGATCACGCCATAGCGGAATAGCGGGTGGTCCGCAGCCAGGAAAAAATCCAGCAGCCGGTCACGCTCGTCGGCGCTCCTTGCAACCAGTTCGACCAGAAAGCCGACATCCGGGGCCTTGCGCGTGAAATCACACCATGCATGCGTCAACGCGCGGGCGAAGTCGGCGTCCACGTCAGCGACCCAAAGCGCCGCGACCACGTCCAGCACCCGGTCATCGCGGATGTCGAATGCCGCACGCAAATCCTCCAGCGGAACGGGATGGCCGTCCTCGGCTGCCTTGGCCATCCGGGCGTGCATCGCTTCGCGTTGTTGCGTCTCACGTGATGCCAGCGCGTCGAGCGCCGCTTCATGCCCTTCACCGCCGCCCAATCGCCCGGCCAGAAACGCGTCGACTTCCACCCGGTCGACGTACAGGTCCGCGGTCGTCGGGTCTGCGCGCTGGTAGCGGTCGGCGTACAGCACCAGATGGCGCTCCAGCCAGATTCGGGCCAGGCCACGCGCGTCTTGCAGGAAATCGTGACTCATTCCTCGGGTGTCTCCGGTTCCGGGGTGCCGGTGGCGCGGATGGAACGATCAAAGTCCTCCCAGATCCGCCGTCCCTTTCGGCAGTCGAACTTGCGGCACACGGCCGGCCGCCGCTCATGGATCGTGCAGCGGAAGTCCTCGCCCAGGTGGACACATGCGCCATCGGGCCGCCGTGCGATCTGGTAGGGCTCATAGAGGTCCCACCGGATGCCGCCCTCCTGCAGATCCTGGGCAGTCAGCGAGAAGATCATGTGGCAGCAGGCGGCCTTGCATGCGTGCAGTTTCGAGGCGCAGGGGACGTCCACCGCCAAATCCGGCGCGTACTTGTCGACGTGGGCGCCCAGGCGGATCGGCGGGATCGCAGTCATGGCCTGCTGAACCATCGGAGCGGTCGCGGATCGGGCCTCGTCCATTTCCTGGAGGGACACGACACCCTTGGCGACCAGCAAATCCAGCAATGCGTACAGGTTGGTGCTGCTGTTGCGGACCTCGCGTTTCAGCCCTTCCGATACCAGGTGGACGTATCGCAGCCCATACTCGACATCAGTCCGGTCCGCCGGGCCCGCGGCATCCGCCTGCTGCTCGGGAACCTGGGATCCGGTGGCCGTGGGGGCCTTGGGATCCTTCATTGGCTCCTCCTGTTTTGTTTCCCCTATCGGGTCGTCGTCTTGACGGTTCTGCGGGCCAGCTTGGCGCGTCCCTTCGCGTCCAATCGGACCTCGAAGCGCGTGAACGTGGGTGGCGTCCGACCGATCGCGTCGCCTTGCGCCCAGAAGGTCAATGTCGCGCTGCCGCCCTTAGTCGCCAGCGTCGGACCCGCCAGGTCGGCGCCCTTGCGTGCAGCCAACCACTGCGAGGCATCCTCGGCCTTCAGGGCGGATCCCGGCGCGCCTGCCAAAAACATCACGGCCCGGGCCACCCGGTGCAGCGGTTCGGTCGGCTCGGCGCCGGGCAGGCCGAGGCTTGCCAGAAACCGCGCGATCTCGGGTTCGGGCGGCCCCTCGACGACGCTGCCGTCTTCTCGGACGACCAGCGGCCGATTGGGCAAGCCGTGGTCCATCGCGAGGTCAGGCGCCTCGCAGGACGCCAGGAAAAAGGACCACCCGGGAAACCGCAGCCCTACGCGCTGAATTTGGCATGTCGATGGGTCGGTCCCAGAACGCCGCAGGGCCTCGGCCAGCGACTTCTGGACCTCCGGCGCAGACTGTCCGGTCTTCGCCACGACCTCGCTCGGATCCTTACCGTCCATCGCCATGCCGTTTCCTCCACCCAGGTCGTCCGTGCCCAGCATTACTGCCGCAGCGCCCAAGGCCAGCAACCACACTGTCGAAATCGCCATCTCGCCCCTATCTTGTCAGGCCTTCGTCCTCGAACCACTTCTTCATGGCGGCCGGCACACGTGAGCCAAACGGGCGGCTGCACCAGTAGGTCGCATACAGTTCCGCGAAATGGTCGGCGGGGTTGCGGAACTGATAGATGCTCAGCTTGCCTGCCCGTGAGGCGACCGGGTAGGACCACCAACCGGGCTCGTGTCCGTACCCTTCGTGGTACTGGAGGTTGGGCAGGTACGCGAACGGCTCGCGCCACCAGGCACCGCTCTTCTCGTGGCCGGCCGCGACGTGTTTCAGCAGGTTCGTCGTCAACGCGTGGTCCCACAGGTCCAGAATGTCCTGGTGCGTGTCCTTCGGCCCGGGCTCTTGCGCCTTGCCATAGGCCGCATACGCCGAGACCATGTCGTCGTAGGTGTCGTCCTCGCTTGTTCGCCGGTTCACGAGTGCCTGGGCCGCGGTCCAGACCAGTATCGACTTGTCGTTCGCGCTCAGGCCGGCCTCGTTGCCCAGGGGGGACGTCATGTTCGCCTGCATCGTCCGAACGAGGGCGATCCCGCGGGCATGTTCCTTCCAAGTCGCCAGGGCCAGGAACGTCGCCTTGCCCGAGTACTTGTGCCCAACGTCGACTTTGTGTCCCAACTCATGCACGGCGGTGGTGTCCAGCATGTTCATGCCGCGCATCTTGTCGCCATCGCTGGTGTAGGCGCCTTTTTCGGTCTTTTCTGTGTCGCCCTCGCCGTATTGGAGCGACAGGTGCGGTGATGCGTTGTACGCGAAGCCGGACATGCTGCTGCTGCCTTTCTCGGAATGCCGCGTCATCAGCGTCAGCAGTCCCGCTTCGGCCTGGGACGGTGGCAGTACCTTGAACGAATCGTAGATGTGTCGAAGCCCCTTGGGGCCGAAGTCCTTTTCCTTGACCTGGGTGCCTTTCAGCCGCTCCTTCGCTGCCGCGTCGTCACCGGTACCCACCTGGACGCCGAACCGCGCCTCGAACAACTGTTTCATCAGTTCCATGTTCGAACTCGGCGTCGCTGCGAACAGCGCGTCCAGCGCCGCGCGTGCCGGGTCGCCCTCGCCGGTTTCGCGTTGCGTCCGGATGTCGGCCAGCAGGGCGGTCCAGTTGCCGCCCGACTTCGTCAGCGCCTTGAGCAGGCCGCCCGCCGCGTTCGTGGTGATCGCCTGCAACAGTGGCGCCCAGCCCTGAGTACCTGTGACCCAGTCCTGGAAGGCGCGTCGGTCATGCAGGATCTTCCCCAGCGCATTGGCTGCCGTGACGACCTGGACGGACAGAGGCGGTACCTCGGTGGGCGCCGCCGTCTTCAAGGCATCCAGGTCGGCCGAATCGACGAACGTGTACAGATCCTTGGATTTCGTATCCTGCAGGAACCAGTCCGGGAAGGTCGCCGCCGCCATGCGCGCGTGGGCCCCGGCACCCGCCAGTCGAGGCACGGCCTGTGGCGGGGTCAACCCGACTGCCTTCAGGAGTGGCACCGCGTCCTGGTCGATCGTGCCGGGATAGCCCAGCACCGCTTCCAGGGCGGCCGTATCCGTTTTCAACGTCTTTTTCCCGGCCTTCGGCAGGAGCACCGCCAGCACGTCCAGTCCGTCGGCGGACTTCATCGCCCAGTCCAGCAATGCCGGGTCCTTGAGGGTGGCCGCGATCTCGGCGCCCGACTTGGAGATCGCCTTCGCCTGGAGGGGGCCAAGATCCGGTGCGTTCGTAATCATGGCCGCGATATCGTCGGGCGAAGCCGCGACCTCCCGTACCTGGGCAGCCGATGCCTTCTGGAATCGCTTGCCGAAGGCGGCCCCGGCGAGATTGGCCTCCTGGCTCGCCTTGCGCAGCCACTGGATCGTCGCCAGCAGCGTGGCGTCAAGGCGTGTGGCCAGGTCTAAGACGTCCAGCGAACCGGCTTTGTAGGCGTCCACCACTCGGCTCATGCGCTCCGGGTCGTCTCGCAGGGTAGTCCGGTCCTTGCGGCCCAGTTTCCCGACGGTGGCCCCGACCACGACAGGGTCAAGTGGCGTCGCGCCCAGCAGTTCGTCCAGCGCCTCGAGCGGGGCCTTGCGCGGTGCCCCTTTCATCCGGATCGGAGCCGTTGCCGCGGGTGTCGGGGCAATCCGTGCCGGCCGTCCTGCCGCCACGTCCAGGCCGGCCGCATCGGCCTCTCGCTCGGCTGCCGCAGGTGATGCCGTGTCTGCGCCGCCGACGGACCGGCGTGCCGGCGCCGAAGGTTCGGCCGGCCGTTGCTGGACAACGTGGGCCAGTTCGTGGGCGACCGTTTCCGGCGATGGGGTAGCGTCGCGGAACGCCACATGATCGCCCCGTGCCGCCGCTTCCGCCGACATCTCGGCCAGCCCCTCCTTTGCGGGGCGGTCGCCGACGTGGGCAGTGACGTCGCTGAAATCGGTGCCAAAGGCCGCTTCCATGCGGTCCCGGTAGGGCACTTCCTTCGCGGATCCGGACACGGCCCGGTCGAACGCCGTGCCGGAGGTGCCTGGTGCGGTCTTCCTGTCGGCCGGTCGGGGCTGGGATGCCTTGCGCTGGACGCGCCGGCTCAGGGCGCTCGCGGCCGCGGTCGACGGGTCCGGTCGAATGGCCGCGATGGCGGGGGAGGATGTCTCGCCGGCATGTGTCTGGGCGTGTCTTGCCAACACCCCATCGCCACCTGCCGCATCGTCGATGTGGCGTTGCGGCCCCCGTCCGCGATAGACCCGTCGCCGCCCCTGCCGCT
>CAZHDQ010000031.1:0-12095 GCA_964531595.1 uncultured Anaeromyxobacteraceae bacterium | reverse complement strand
GGGAAACTCCTTTCCGGGACGAAAAGACCTGCGGGGATTATATGGACCTCAGCCGGTTTTGCGAGAGGATTTCTCGCCGTTATTGACGTAAAGCCATCGTTGGGCTGGCTCAGGGCTGATCGTTGTGCATCGTTGCCAGTAGTTCGGCACCGAACGCCTGTACTCGCCAGCGCCGGATGCCGTCCACTGCGGCCAGTGCCTCGATGTCGCGAGGTCCTTCAACGGCCACGGGAACCAGCAGACGCTGCGGAAGGAACAGGCCGGGTTCCAGCCCGAAGCGCGCGGCGGCATCGTTGCGCCATGCACGCAGACGCCCCAACCGGGCACCTACCGTGGCGCTGGTGCGGCGGCGTGGCGGGTCCTGGCGGGTTTGGGGATGTACCGGCGGGTCCGCGATCCCCTGATGAATGGCGTCCAGCCAGGCACGGTGATGGTTCAGTACCGGGCGTGGCACGCTGCGGATCCGTTCCAGGGCCGCCCGGTCCAGCGGCATCGCGGTGGCGATCCGGACCAGCGTGGCGTCGCTGACGACCCGGAATCTGGGGCGATCCAGGCGCTGTGAAACCGCCTCGCGGACCTCGTAGAGCCGGGCCAGAACCGCAGTTTGTTGGGGCGTCAGATCTCGGGCACCAGGTGCCTTTGTTGGGTCCGCCGGGTGCGGCGCCGACGGGTGGCTGGATTCCTGTGCGGTCAGCGCATCGCATTCCTCGATGACCCAGTCCAGTCGACCGGCCTGCACCAGCAGTTCTTCCATGCGCTGCTGCAACGGGATCAGCATCGCCACATCCTGCGCTGCGTAAGCCTCAAGGGCGGGTGGCAGGGGACGCTGGGACCAGTCTGCGCGTTGCGGGCCCTTGTCCACCAGCATCCCGAATTCCCGTTCCAGTACAGCAGCCAGTCCAAATTCGGTCCAGCCCAGGAACCGGGCCGCGAACATCGTGTCGAACAGGTTGGCGAATCGGAATTGGAAATCGCGGCCCAGCACGATGATGTCGTAGTCAGCGGCATGGAACACCTTGCGAATGGCAGGGTTTTCCATGATCGGCCCCAGCGCCGATAGGTCCCTGATCTCCAGCGGGTCCAGCAGGAAAGCGCGATGGTCGGCCAGACCCACCTGGATCAGGCAGGTCTTTTCGAAGTAGTGGTGCAGACTGTCGGATTCCGTGTCCAGCGCAACGATTTCCTGCACGGCCAGTTCGTCGACCAACCGGGCGAGTGCTTCGGTGTCGCGGATCCAGGTAGGTGGCGTTTGGTTCATGCCGGCGATTCTACGCCGATCGGCGCGCGTTGGGCCACTTACGTTTCTTGCCTTTAGAAATCCGGCCGATCCTGGGGCGAGAGACCACGCCGCCGACGCCTTCGCGCGGCCACCAGCACCAGTTGCGAGGCCAGCACGATCGCCAACACCGGAACAGTAGCCAGAACCTGTCGAGCGGATCGGGGCGGGCCGAAGACGACCGCGCCACCGGAAACGGTCCCGTCGCAGATGTCGTCGCAGTCCAGATCGCAATCCGTCGTGTAGGCAACGTGCAGGCCGTCCAATCGGGGCAGCGGGTCCTGGAAGGCGGAAACCAGGCCCGCAGCCGCGGCCCGTGGGGGTGCGCAGAACATCTGGTAGTAGCCCTGGCCCGGGAACAACTCGGCGCAGGTCCAACCGGTCGGGCACTCGGTCTGGTCGTAGCATCTTCTTGCACAGGCGCCGGCGGTTCCGGCCGGGGCGCAGATGCCGCCGTCCCATTCCCAGGTCGCGTCGGCGTAGCATTCGGAATCCCATGTACACGTTTCGGCCGGCGTTCCTGGCGCCATGTGGAAAATCAAGTCGGTTTCCAGCATTTTCGGTGGCATACGAGCCTCGAAACGAGTGACGCGGGCACGTGTTGCCATCCAGCCATCGACCTCGGGCGTCCAGGATTCGGGGATGCCGGGAAAGATGCTGGGGGTAGCCAGGCACCACCCAGGGCTCCAAAAATCCTCCTGTTGGTGACGGAAATCGCAGATCGCCCCCTCCAGCATCACGGCATTGCGCGAATCGAGTCTGTCGTGGAAGGTCACGGTCAGGGCAGCCGGCGTTGCCACCAACTCACGGTCCAGGCATGTCTGGAATTCCTGGGCCGTTTTGCCGGTGCAAAGGGAAGGGCGGGCGTCGAAGTTCGCCGGAGTGACAATGGTCGACGAGCCGTCTTCGAAGCGATCGGCTGGGTTGACGACGAACAGCGTCAGGTCCAGCGCTTGTCCTTTTGCCACGCCCAGCCCTGTCAGTTTCAGGGGATAGGTCGGTGGATCGCGCGGGTCCAAGTCGAAGCGTACAGACGGGAACGCATCCAGTGAGCCGGCCGGCGCGCCCACCTTGGCCGCGAAGTAGCAGCCGTACTCCGTCGCGTGGTCGGTGACGAAATCGGCCATTTCCTGGGGACTTTCATAACCTTCCAGGTCCAGCCAAGCGGGGATATCGGCCGGGTCCTCGGCCGAGATCACGACAAAATCCAGATTGCCGATCGTACCGGTCTGCCATACGTCAACGTGCAGCGTGTCGCCTTCCCCCTGGGCCGCAGCCGCGTCCTCCCTGGAACCGACAGCGCCCGAATCGCCGGCGAATGGCCCCAGGCAACCGCCGCCACCATCGTCACCGCAGCGGCAGTCCTTGATGCACAGTTCCAGGAACAGGGGGGCCGTAACCAACCCCAGTTCAGCCAGCAGTGCCGGGTCCGCGGCTGACACCGTCGGGCAATGGGCGAACGGCACCAGCCAGGCCGCGCCGGCGTCGGGACGTTCGTATCGCGGCTCCAGGATCAACGACCAGGACAGACCGTCTCGCACCAATGCTGCGCGCTGGCCCGTCGGTACCGCCGCAAATTCGCCCGTTCCCGTCGCTGCGCTGCGATCGACGAACGCCATGCCGTTGGCCAAGACCGTCGGGGCCGCGCCAAGTCCGCACACGAGACCCAGGAAAACAGTGACCAGCCACTGCCGTTTCATCATCGAAAACACCGTGTCGCCCAACGCGGATCTTCGCGGATTTAGGGGTACGAATTCAAGGTGCTTCCAAACCCAGCGGTTGGGCGGCGCACAAGTAACTTCTGAATCTGATGCTGCGCTTCGCGCCCGAGTCCTGCTTCATCACGGACTCGCACTTGGCTGTCACCGGCGGCGTTTTCAAGGACCTAGACAGCGAGAGGGCCGTGGAAATCAAGGGCGAAGTGACCGGGGACGCGTGCCAGTAATGCTGACTGGGTTCGCTTAAGGTTCACTGCCGTTTTCGCTTTGGAAGTTGCGGGGGCGGGGTGCAGGGCGAGGGGCTCTAGCGGAAGACCGGGATGTACGCCTTGACGATGACGTTCCAGTAGTCGTCGAAGATGATCGCGTTATAGCCGTCGACCACCTTGCGCCAGTTGAACGAAAAATCCAGTGGGATATAGAACGGCAGCAGCGAAATCGACGCGCCCAACTGGACCGCCTGCAGCGTCTGCTGGCCCGTCAACTGCAACCCCTTAGCCATCTGAATGAAGTAATAGTCGCCGTCCATTTCCGGTTCCTGGGAATGGTTGACGCCGTAACCGAAGCCCAGGCCCAGGATGGCGATCTGGATCTTCAACTGGCCCATCCACGACATCGAAAAGCCCGGCGTGTAGTCGTACGAACCCTTCAGGTGGCGCAGGTCGGGGAAGCTGAGGAACACCGACGGGTCCTGGAATGCCGACAGGATCGCCTTGTTCGGTTCGGTCGAGAAGTTGGTCGGATACCTGCGCTTCTGCTTGAAGCCGTAAGCCATCGAAAATTCGCTGCTGGCCTGGATGTCGATCCAGTACGAATACTTGTAAATGCGCAGGTCCCAGCCGTTGGTGAAGCCGGCCGCCCACCCGCCGATGCCCGTGTCCAGTTCCGGCCCGGTGCCCAGCGTCAGCGAGCTGTTCGGGTCCGCGATGCGGCCAGTCGGGAAAAATACACGGGCGGTCAGGTGAGTCGACAGGCGCTTGGTGCGCCACGGATTCCACGAGAATCCGGTGTTGATGTCCGACATCACCCAGTTGGCGTCGTACTTCATGTTGGGAACTGGGCGTCCAAGCAGCGGCAGGTACCTGTACATCGCCCGGATACCCTCGCGCCGTGCGAAATCGGAATCGGTCGGGTCGTTCGGATTGGTCATCGGGACGCCGTCGGAGTCCAGCAATCGCGGCTTGATCGCCAGGTGCATGGACTGGTACGGCAACTCGAAGTACCAGTTGAACTTGTCGGTGATGCCGTAAGACGCCTGGAACACGTGGCCGCTACCCTCGCCGCCGAGCCCCAGGTCGAGTTTGACGCCGCCCGGCAGGGCAATCGGAGCCAGCAGCGGCGTGATCTCGTGCTTGTCGTTATAGCGCCGCTTTGCCTTCAGGCGGGTGTAGTCCCACTTGATGGAAGCGAACCCGCGTGGCAACTGGGCCGACGTGCCGTACAGGTCCAGTTCCAGGACGTCCCCGACGATACTGTCAAGCCAGTTCGTATACTGCTTCCAGGGGCCGACCTTCTTGGTCTCGCCGGCCACTGCGTCGTCGGCGATAACCTTGGCCTGCGCCTCCACCGCGTCCGGGGATTCACCCGAGAGAAGTCGGCTGATGCCGCTGGCAGTCGACGACTGTGCGGACGCAAGCGTCGGGACCAGGAAGAATCCCACGACCAAGGCCGCGGCGAGGGACTTCGGGAAGAACGTCTTCATCGCGTGCTCCTGATGGCTACGGGCAATCGCCGGGGCAGGCGTCCGGGTGCTCCTGTTCCCACGGATCGCACTGTTGGTTCTCGCAGTACAGTAGCGTTATCAACTTGTCGGGCAGGCACACCAGGATGTTTTGGGCATTGGCGTCCTTTATTTCCGTGTCCAGGCAAGAATAGTCGGTTCGGCAGTCACCGTTTTCGGCGCAGGACTGGCCGCAGATCGGTGGTACGTCGTCGGCAATCGAGGATACGTCCAGGCAGACGGCGCCGGGACCGCAATCGCCGTCGAAGCCGCAGCCCAGCATCGAGCACATCCCGCCGGGGATCTCGATGTTTGGATTCAACAGCGCTACTATATCGGTCGTTAGGCACATTTCGGTGAAGCACTGCCCGCCGTCCGTGCAAGGGGCCCCGGTCAGCCGGCCCGTGTCGGGCAGTACGTCCGATTCCGGTGCGTCGGTAGACATGTCACCGGGCACGTCCACGACAATGCCTGGGTCGACCTGAGTGCCATTGTCCTGTTCTGGGACGTCCAGGAACCACACGTCAGGGTTGGTGATCTGGGCCTCGTAACAGGCGGCCATGACCGTCGCCGCCGCAAGCAACAGGAAGATCCGCTTCATGGGCTGTTCACCCCTCCGAAGTGTCACCGGGGATTTGACACGGGGTTCTGCATCCTGTCAATCGAAAACACGGTAAAAAGCCAGCGACCGGACAGTAGTGTTCTGGTAAACTCCGCCCCGGTTTGCCTGGCCAGCCCGCTTCGGGGCGCGTGTCGGGGCGAATAAAGGAGCACCAGAAAGGGGTTACGACATGCAAGTTCATGAACTGATGAATGCTTTTCGGGCGACGGCCAGGAAGGCGCACAAGCGGATCGTGCTGCCTGAGGGTACCGAGCCGCGCACGGTCAAGGCGGCAGGCCTGATCGCGGAAGGCAACCTGGCGACCGTGATCCTGGTTGGCGACGAGGCGGCGATCAGGGCCGTGGCCGCCGAACAGAAGGCGGACCTGAAAGGCGTCGAAATCATCGACCCGGTCAAATCCGACAAGTTCGAAGGATACGTCGAGGCGTTTTTCGAAATGCGCCGCGCCAAGGGCGTGACTCGCGGACAGGCTGCGGAGATCGTGGCTGACCCGGTTTACTTCGCCACCATGATGGTCCAGATGGGCGATGCGGACGGGCTGGTTTCGGGCGCGGAACATTCGACCGCGGACACGATCCGGCCGGCGCTGCAAATCATCAAGACGGCCCCCGGCATCAAGGTTGTGTCCAGCGCGTTCATCATGGTCGTGCCGGATTGCGAATTCGGTGATCAGGGGCTGTTCATATTCGCCGATTGTGCGGTAAACCCGAACCCGAATGCGGAAGAAATGGCGGCCATTGCGCTGTCGTCGGCCGAGAACGCGCGGGTGCTTTGCAATATGGAGCCGAAGGTCGCGATGCTCTCGTTTTCGACGATGGGCAGCGCTCAACACGAATTGGTCGACAAGGTCCGCAAGGCGACGGCCATCGCAAAGGAACTGGCGCCGGATCTGGCGATCGACGGTGAGTTTCAGGTCGATGCGGCCATCGTGCCGAAGGTCGGTGCGAAGAAGGCGCCGGGCAGTGCGGTCGCCGGCAAGGCCAACGTGCTGATCTTCCCAGACCTCCAGTCGGGCAATGCGGGATACAAACTGGTCGAGCGACTGGGTCGGGCGGCGGCGATCGGCCCGTTCCTGCAGGGGCTGCGCAAGCCGGTCAACGACCTGTCGCGCGGTTGCAGCGTCGAGGACATCGTCAGTGTCGTCACAATCACCGCCGTGCAGGCGGCCGGGGCGAAGTAGCCATCACACGAACCATGCGGAGGCCAAGAACATGATCATCCTTTCCCTGAATTCCGGCAGTTCTTCCCTGAAGTTCCAGTTGTATGACTACGAGAAGCAGGCCACGCTTTCGACGGGCATGGTCGAACGCGTGACGGTCGGCGGCAGTTTCATCAAGTTCTGTCGGCACGGCGGCACGGCACTGAAAGTTGCACACGAGTGCCCCGACCACAAGGAAGCGATCAAGCTGATCCTCCAGACGATCACGGATCGCGAAAACGGTGTCCTGAAGGGGTTGGGCGAAATCGCTGCGGTCGGCCACCGGGTCGTACACGGCGGCGAGGTGTTCGCCAAGTCAGTCATCATCACCCCCGAGATCCTCGATACGGTGCGCAGCCTGTACGACCTGGCGCCGCTGCATAACCCACCGAACGTGCTGGGCATCGAGGCGGCGATGGAAGTCATGCCGAACGTTCCGCACATGGCGGTGCTGGACACGGCCTGGCACCAGACGATGCCGCCCCACGTGTTCATGTACGCGCTTCCGCGGTCCTGGTACACCGCCCACGGTATCCGCAAGTACGGTTTCCACGGGACATCGCTGCTGTATTGCGCGAAGCGGGCGGCCGTGCTGCTGGGCAAGGACCCGTTCAAAACGAATGTGGTCATCTTGCACATCGGCAACGGCGTGTCGGCGAACGCGGTCAAGAACGGGCTGTCGTACGACACTTCGATGGGTCTGACGCCGCTGGAAGGCCTGATCATGGGCACGCGTTCGGGCGATATCGACCCGGCGATACCGCTGCACATGATGCAGATTGAAGGCAAGTCCGCCAAGGAAATGTCCGGCATCCTGAACAAGGAATCCGGCATCCTGGGCATCACCGACGGGCGATTCACCGACCGGCGCGACGTCGAATTGGCGGCCAAGGACGGCGACGAACTGGCGACGCTGGCGATCGAAATGGAATCGTATCGCATCAAGAAGTACATCGGCGCCTACGCGGCGGCCGTGGGCGGCATCGACGCGATCGTGTTCACGGCGGGCGTGGGCGAGATGTCCTCGACGATTCGGGCCAAGGCGGTCGAGGGCCTCGAGTTCATGGGCATCAAACTGGACCCGGCCAAAAACGAACTTTCCCACACGCGGAACGCCGAACTCGACATCTCGACGGAAGACTCGGCGATCAAGGTTTTCGTGATCCCGACCGACGAAGAACGCGTGATCATCGAGGATGTTGTGGCTCTGCTGAACGGTACCTACGATGAGCACATCCGCTTCGTGTATCCCTTCCAAAAGCCTGATTACGTCAATTCGCAGCGGTTGGAAGAGTTCGAGCGCGAGTGCGAACTGAAGCCGGTCATGAGAAGGATCGAGGCGAAGGCACTCTAGGTTTCCGGTACAATACCCCGCCAATGTAGCTAAAAATTCAAATGGTTTGCGATGAAGTCGGGGCCCGTTGATGCTGCGGCCCTATGCCAGGGTCCAGGAACCGGTCAGGAAGGGTTTGTCCTCGTCCTTCTTCATCATGGCGAATGCAGTGCCACCCTCGATACCGATGTCGCCGAAGCGGACGGTCGCTGGTAGCAGCACCGGGCGGCGGAAGTCCACGGACAGCTTCGAAGGGAGGGCGGGGGCCGGCATCGCGGCGGCGCAGCGGGCCAGCGACCACATGCCATGGACGATCTGACGCGGGAACCCGAACATTTTGGCCGTCAACGGATACAGGTGGATCAGGTTGTAGTCGCCTGAAACCTTGGCGTAGCGACGCCCCTGGTCCGCCGGAATGCGCCAGGTCTCGTAGGATTCAGGAAGGGGCGGGGCGTCCTTGCGGGCGTCGGTCCCAGATCCTTCGGGCACGCGCTGGCGCGAAAAGATCGTCATTACGGAATCCCAGACCTTGGTGCCGTTAACGGACGCCTCGGTCACGATATCGAACTCGACGCCTTTGCGGGCCCATCGGTTGCCGTCGCAGCGAATGATGAAGTCCAGCGTCGCATCGGGCGAGATGGGGGCGTGCTGGACGATATCGTTGCTCATGTGGACGATGCCCAGCGCGGCGATCGGGAACTGTGGATGAGTCAGGATCCGGATGTGGATCGCGCCGGCCAGCACCTGCGGGTAAGTGATCGGGACGCCGCTGTCGATCGGGAAGCCGCAGCAATTGCGATACGCGGCAAGGAGCGCGGGGTCCATGCGGACGCCTCGGATAGTCGCCTCGAAAGACGGCAGTGTCGCATCGGTTCGCAGGCCGTGCTTGCGGGGTAAAATCGCGTGCAGGTAGCCTCCGACCATGCTGGGGATCTTCTGGAATTCCATACGGATAGGTTCGGACATGTCGACCTCCTTTGTTAGCGGCCCTGGCCGCCGCGGGTCAGGTAACTGAACATCTTGGAATACAGGCGCATGCTTTTGAGCACGACCCGAATCGCATCCTCAGGGCCCAGGAAGTCATCGACTACGACCTCTTTCTTTTCGAGTTTCTTGTAGTCCTTGAAAAACCGCTGGAGCTCGTCCAGCCGATGACGAGGCAGTTCGCTGATGTTCGTGAAGCCGCGGTACTCAGGGTCGTCCAGGTGTATGCAGATGATCTTTTCGTCGTTTTCGCCCTGATCCATCATGTTCATCACGCCGATGGGGCGGACCCGCAGGATGCTAAGTGGTACGACCGGTTCCTGCATCAAAACAAGGACATCCAGGGGGTCGTGGTCCTCGCCTAGCGTCTGAGGGATGAAGCCGTAGTTGGCCGGATAGATAACCGACGAATACAGTACGCGGTCGACCCGGATTAGGCCGTTTTCCTTGTCTAGTTCGTATTTTACCTTGCTGCCCTTGGGGATCTCGATGATGGCCTGGAACTCGTTCGGGGCCTCGCTACCGATGGAAACTTCGTGCCACGGATGCATGGGTTGGCTCCCCGTTGGTCGGGCGAAGCCTAGCACGAAACGGATGCTGGGCGCAGCGTGGATTCGGCCAGTGTAATGTGGTTTTCGGGGGGCGTGTGGCCTTGTCAGCCGCTGACCCGACCTTGACCTAAGTACTTCTACGGGCCAAGATCGATAATCGATCCGCCTGGATTTGGCACTTCAACCCGAGGAGGCATGTTGATGGCGAAGCGCACCGCTGTCGTGTTGGACCCGGCTTGTCTGGCGCACGAAATGGGACGTAGGTCGCCCGAGACCCCGAAACGCCTCCAGGTGCTGCTCGAGATGCTGGACTCGCCCGATTGTCGCGGGATGGGACTGTTGCCGATGGACGGGCGGCCCGTGAAGCCCGAGGAAATACTCGCGGTGCATACCGAAGCCCACCTGCGGCGCCTTGCGGGCACCCAGGGGAGGGTCGTGGCGCTGGACATGGAAACGATGGCCGGTCCGCGCAGTTACGACGCCGCGATGGCTGCTGTCGGGTGTGCGCTATCCGCGGTCGATGCGGTGGGGCGCGGTAATGTCGTGAATGCGTTCGCGCTGACGCGGCCTCCGGGCCACCACGCCACACCCGATCGGGCGTCGGGTCTGTGCCTGCTGAACAACGTGGCGATCGCCGCGCGCTACGCATGCCGGGCGCTGGGTTACGATCGCGTGGCCATCGTGGATTTCGACCTGCACCACGGCGGCGGCCTGCAACAGATTTTCTACGAGGACCCGTCGGTGCTCGTGATTTCCACGCACCAGACCGGTGGGTGGCCGGGCACCGGCGCTTCGGACGAAATCGGCAAAGGGGCGGCGTCAGGCACGAATCTGAACCTGCCGCTGGCGCCGGGCCACGGGGATGCCGAATACGCTGCCATCTATGGTGGGGTGGTCGCGCGGGTCCTGGAGGAGTGGAAGCCGCAGATGATCTTGGTGGCTGCTGGGTTCGACATCTTCGTTGGTGACGTTCTGGGAACGATGGATGTGACCGCCGAAGGGTTCGCCCAGATCGCGGGTCACCTGCGTCGGGTCGCGGACGACGTGTGTGGTGGGAAACTGGTGATGGCGTTGGAGGGCGGCTACAGCGTGGCGGGATTGCGCGACGGGGTGATGGCCTGCCTAGCCGCGATGTCTGCAAAGCGCAAGTTGCCACGGCTCGAGGGGCCGCTGGCCGACATGTTCCTGGGCGACGTCGCGAAGTTACTGCCCTTGCTAAAAAAGTACTTCAAGGTTTCGTAGTTCCCGCAGCTTCGACGATCGTGGGGTCGGGTCGGCGCAGGTCCCTGGCCCAGATGTTCATGTCTTCGTAGGCACCGAATATATCGCAATTGTTCACTAAACGGCCGTTGAATTCGTATCCTAACTGGTAGAACACCATGTTCATGCCGAAACTGCGTGCGCGCGCCATCGTGTAGGCGCAGACGTACTTCCGTTGACGCAATTCCTCTTCCAGCAACCTGAGCAGCGCGCTCATCAACCCCTTCCCGCGGGCGTCGGTCCGCGTGGCGCAGTCGGTCAACTCGGCGGAGCGCACGTTCGGGTGCATTTCGGCGCTGGCCGCGGCAACTACCTCGCCGCCATGCTCGCACACGGCGAAAAGGCTTTCGGTCTCGAAGACGTACTCCAGGTACGAACGATGGATCAGCGGTGTTGGATAGGTCTTGAAGATCGACTGGAACAATTCGATCAGGGGACCGATGTCATCGCGGCGCGCCAGACGGACGTTGTAGTCACGCGGTGGGTCGTGCCGTTTGGGGGTCGCTTCGCTCGACAGGATGTCCTCGATCTGGAGGATCTCGTCCATCAGGTTCGCCGATGTGAGCCGTTCCTGAGACCGGAACTTCGACACGACCAGCGCGTCCTCGCCATTGTGGTAGTACTTCAGTATGGCTTCCAGCACGTATCCGTGGCGCAGGAATCGCTCCCAGTCATGTGGGTGTGCCATGCAGATGATCTTGTCGAACCCGTTGGCCTCGGCCAGCCATCGCAGCTTCAGGATCAGGCCATCGTAGTCCGTCGCCTCGTACCCGTAGACCCGCAGGCGTTGGTTGTACTGGTCCAAGAAAACTGTGGCCTTGAACCCGTCACCGGACACCTCGTGTTCGATGCCATAGACCAGCCCGTACGCACGCACGGACTGTCCTTCGTCGAGCGACAACTCGACGACCCCCAGCGGGGCGCGTTCCTTGACTGGTAGCGGATCGATGTCTGCTACCAGTTGGCGGGTGCTGCCAGCGGTGGGTTGGGAAACGTCGGTGCCGGGGTCATCCGCAGGTCCAGATGCTTCGGGTATTTCAGCATCGTTAGTGTGGTTGGATGAATTCGCCAATTGATCAACTGGATTACGTGGGTCTCGTCTTCTTGCATTCATGGGGGGGAACCTACCACAAGCAGTTCGAAATGTGAACCCTTGGACGCTTTTCCGGCCAGAATTACCCGCCTGAGTCGGGCGTTCGTCTTCGCGATCCAGGGGCCATCGCGGCGTTATCTGCGCCGATTCGCGCTCGCCGCAGCGGTGCTATGCCTGCGCGCGAATCGGCTTGCTTCCTTGCGCTGCCCCTTGCCTCGCTCGGCTCGGTCCGCGGCGAGCGGGTGGATTCTGGCCGACCGTGGTCCACCGTCACAAATTTCTACGTCTTGAAATCATTGAGCATGCTGCGGTCGTAGTTTCACCAATCCGGTGATGGGTC
>CAZHDQ010000030.1:0-12104 GCA_964531595.1 uncultured Anaeromyxobacteraceae bacterium | reverse complement strand
CCCGGCGAGCGGGATGCCTGGATTGACCGCTTCGCGGAAATTGGGATATCTGCGGACGTCCTTGACGGCCTGCGCCGCACATCTGCCCCGGGCTTCTACAGAACTTGCGAGCCGGTGCTGCGTGACGGCCCCGAAGATACGTCCCGCTGACCGGTCACGGTCTGCCCACCCGACTCCGCAGTCGCGCTACGCCTTTTACCAAATAGTCGAACTGCTCGATGGCGGGGTCTATTTCCGAACGAACCGCTCGTACTTCCGGTCGCCCGCCACCATACGCACCGGGATCCCATCGTCTCCCAGGAAGAGGTCGAAGGCCCCGCAGTCGCCCTCGACCTTCCAGTGCGCCAGGGTGACCGTCCCATTTTCTTCATCAGCGAAGTCACGCGTACCAGCGGACACGATCCAAGCCTTGCCCCAGGCCCCCGGCGTCGTTCCGGCGCACATGGCCTCGTGGGCGAACGGCGCCTTCCCCAGAAGGGCCCATGCCAACGCGGGCATGCCGGGATCCAGAGGTACCACGCCGGGCAGGACCGTCAACGGTGCCTCTGCTGAGATTGCTACCGCCGCTTTACCGGGCTCCTTGGCGGGTGTCTTGCCCAAAATCTTGCCCAACACGTCGACCCGCCCCTTGCCGCCCTCGACATCCTCGTGGCGCAGCTTGATCTCGTTCTTGAACAAAAAAACCATCCAGTATTCCTGGGTAACGCCGTGCTTCACCCAGCGCTTGTATTTGCCTAATCGGCCTTCCGAATCCAGTTCCCCGTAAAGCCGATTGTCCGGCGCCCCGCGCTTCTTGCCCTTCAGGGCCTGGGCACCCGGATAGAAGTTCCCGACGACGAAAGTGCTTCCCTCGTTTCGGACAATCCCCATGTCGTAGCGTCCCTCGACCTTGTCGCCACGGGTTACTTTGAACTCGATCAGCGACCGCCCTGACGCGGTGACCGAAACCCAGACCAGTGACAGCCCGACCACCCAACCAGCGATCCGCGACCCAAATCGTACCATCGGTCCTCCTTCCGGCGCTTTCATGCACCCGTTACCGCGATTCTAGGGAACCCATGAATCCGGGTCCAGTTTCACCGCGCCGCCTCGCGAAATCCTCGCCCTGTCAGGCCCCGCGACGCCTCCCGGTGATCCAGCCCCTCGCCAACGCCAGCGCCTCCTGCCGATATCGCCAACCGAACCGCGCAAGGTCAAGGAATCGGCGGTTCGCAGCCAGCACCCGGACGTAACCGATCGCCTGCAGCGCCTCCAGCCGCCGGCGGCTTAGATTCGCCATCTCGACCGCGTGCCCGTGTTGCTTTCCGTAATCGTTCCAGTCGCGGGCGATCAGCCGATAGCCCCCCTCGCCGCGCGCCGCCATCTGGGCCACTTTGGTCCCCGGGAATGGCACCATGATCCCGAACACCGTCTGATCGGCGTTCACTTCGACCGCCAGATCGATCGTCCGCCAGGCGGTCTCCCACGTCTCGCCAGGATGCCCCAGGATCATCAGCGCTTCGAACGGCAGCCCCGCCTCAGCCGCCGCCCTCCGCGCAGCATGCACCCGGGCCGGCGTCACCCCCTTGTGCAGGCTCGCCAGGATATCCGGGTCCCCGGATTCGACGCCGATTTCGACCAAGACGCATCCCGCGGCCTTCATCTTCGCGAAGGTTTCCAGGTCGACACTGCTCACGTGGGTAGCGGCCGTCCATGCGAGCCGACCCGCCAGCCCTGCGGCGATCATCGCGTCCAGCAGACGGTGCGTCCTTTCCAGGTCCAGCGTGAAGACCTCGTCGCTGACGTACAGCGACCGCGCCCCAAAGCGGTCCGACAGTTCCCGCATCTCCTCCACGACCCTTGCAACAGATCGCTGCCGTGGCGTCCGGCCGTTCGGATTCACGCAAAAGGGGCACTGGAATGGACACCCGCGCTGAGTAGACACCACGTAGCGCGGCGCGGGTGGAAACAGGTGCCAAGCCGGCGACGCCAACGCGTCCAGATCCGCCACCCGCGGACGCGCCGGGGTCAAGCGGGGCACGCCATCCTCCCGCAGCACCAGACCCTCGACCTCGTGCGGATTGCCGCCTCGCGCCAACGTCGCGACCAGTTCGCTAAACGTCACCTCGCCGTCGCCGATCACGCCGTAATCGAAGGCTGGAAATTCCTCAAGCGTTCGCCCGGGCAGGACGGACACATGCACGCCGCCGATGACCGTTACGATCGCGGGGTCGAGCTGTTTGACCCGCTTGGCCACCCTAGCGGCCTGGATCACCTCGTTTGTCATCGCGGTCAGGCCGACGACATCCGGCCGAAACGCCCGCACCCGCCCCATCACCCCGTCGTCGTCCAATCGCTCGAACTTCGCGTCCACAATCTCTACCGTTCCGCCGCCTCGTGCAGCAAGTTCGCCGGCCACGCAGGCCAGACCCAGTTGCGGAAAGTCGGGCGAGTCGTATTGGTCGATTCGGGAGAATGGCGGTGGATTGACTAGCATCACGCGCATGGCGGACAAATCGTACCACAGAGCCGAACCAAGTGGGGGGGGGAGGGCCGGTTCCGCCCAGACCTTCAAAACGCCTTCTCCTGGAAAACCCCGTTAAGGCCTGGACGTTGCGAGTTGACGGGAGCGCGGGGTCGCCCCTATGATACCGGCGATGGAACGATTATCCGCACGATCTGTCCTCCCCAGTCTCGTGACATGCACCAGCATGGTCTTGGGACTGATATCGATTGTCCTTTCCTCGATGGGACGATTCGACCTGGCGGCTTGGCTGATCGTTTACTCGGCGATCCTCGACAAGGCCGACGGCTCCCTGGCCCGCGCACTGGGAGTAGGCAGCGATTTCGGGATGCAGATGGACTCGTTCTCGGACTTCGCGGCGTTCGGGATCGCACCTGGCGCACTGACGTGGTTCGTCGTGATGTCGACTGACCCGACTCCGATCGTCGCATTGTGGGCCGGATTCGCAGCGGTCGCACTGCCGGTCTCGGCATCGCTTCGCCTAGCAAGGTTCAATCTTGTCGCCGCGGAAGAACCGTCGTACTTTATCGGCGTGCCCACGACGTTTGCCGCGGGCCTGTACGCAACGCTCTACCTCAGCCTTGTCGACCTGGGCCTAGTGGGGGGCACGGTAACTCCAACGTTCGATCTTGGGCTGCACGCGAACCCTGCCCTGCTGCTGCCATCGGTGGCCATCGGTCTGGCAATCCTGATGATCGGCGGCGTGCGGATCCCGAAGCTGCGCAAGCCCGACGGGCCGTTTGTGGCGTACCTCGCGGCCGGGGTGCTGGCGGTGCTGATAGTGTTGGCAGTCCTGCGCCGGTTCCCCGAGGCCCATCTGGTGTTGGGAACCGGATACCTAGTTGTGGGTTCGGTCACGAGCAGGGCGGCCCGTTGACGCTGCTTGGGCGGGTTGGGCGGCCCCATGGTGGAGGTGCGCGTGAGTGACCCCATCGACATCGCCATGGGAATCTCACCCCGGGCGCTGGTGATCGAAGACGTCCCCGAGGACCGCGCGCTGACCGAGGCCATGCTGTTGGCCAGGGGCCTGACCCCCGTGACAGTCGAAAACCTGGTCGAGGCCCAGACGGCCGCGGCCGGGGTGGTGCCTACGGTGATCGTCTTGTCCGCGGATGTGAGAAACGGCTTCAACCTGTGCCTCAGATTTCGCAAAGACCAGATACTTAAGGACGCCCCGCTGATCATGACGACCGCTAAGGCCGGGCCGGCCGTCATCGACAAGCACCGGAAACTTCCGAACCATGCCGACGAATACGTCCGCAAGCCGCTTGGGGAGGACTCGCTTGGCGAGGCGATCGACCGGCTGCTTGGATCGCTTCCCGTCCTCGACGTTTCGACAGACGACGAAATTCCCCCCGACCTGCCGATGCCCGAGGAATCGCCCGACGCCGCACCCCCGCTGGAATCCGCTCCACCGGACCTCCCGAAAGATGTACCCGCGACGCCGGATCCGGAGGTGCAGTCGGCGCCCGATGCGACGTTCGACTCAACTGCCCGGCCGTCGGCACCTGTGGACACGGCGTTGGCAAAACGAGTCGAGTCCCTTGAAGACGAACTGGCCGAGGCAAACGCCCGGCATGCTCTGGAATTGGCCCAGCGCGATACCGAGGTGTCTCGACTGGCTGCGGAACTAGAGGAAGCGCGCGACCGCAGTGCGGCGATGGTCGGCCAGCTTGACGCTGCAAGGACCTCGGCCGAGGAGGCAGGCCCGCTGCGGGCCCAACTGACAACGTTGGAAGGGGAAAGGGACGCGCTGGCTGGCCAGATGGAGACGCTGCAATCGTTTCAGGCCGAGATCGAGCCGCTGCGCGCCCGAATCGCGGAACTGGAGGATGAACGGGAAGTGTTGGTGACCCGTGAGGCCAAGGCCCATTCCGACCTGGAACAGACGACCCGATTCTTCGAGCGGCTGGAAGCAGGCTACAAGGACAGCCTGGCCACCGCGCAGGCCGAGAAAGTCGCAATCGAGGAAGAGCGCGAGCGGTCCGAGGAACGCGCCCAGGAACTGGGCGAACGGGCAGAGGAACTTGCGCGACTCCAGGCAACGCTACCGCAACTGCACGAGGCGGCCGCCCGAGCCGAACTGATGGCCAAGGATTTCGAACGTCTTCAGGCCACCGCCGAAGAGGCCAAGCAACTGCGGTCGCGAGTTGCCACTCTCGAGACGGTGAACCAGGAAATGGAGACACGCCTTGGGGAACTGGACACAGCGAACCAGGCCCAGGCGGCCCAGATCGGCGAGATGGTCCGGATGAAACGGGAGTTCGCTGCCCTAACGCGGTCCGAGGCCGGGGCACGCAAACAGGCGGAAGAGCTGGCCACCCATCTGGAACACATCCGTGCCGCTGTCCTCGGAAACGAGGGGGCACAGGCCCCCGGTTACAAGGGCGCCCCCGAAAACTCCCCAGTCGCCGTGATCGCATCACGGGATCCGGAACCCGCACCCCTACCAGACGAAAACCAAAAGGATCCCTCCTGATGAAACGCTTTGTCTTACTGATCCTGGTCCCGATGACCTTTGCTGCATGCGCCGCCCAGATCGGAGATGCATGCACGACAAATGCCGACTGCGGCAGCGGCCGCATCTGCGATCGGTCGCAGCCTGGGGGCTACTGCACTCTGCCAGCCTGCGACCGCGTGGACTGTCCAGAAGAAGCGGTTTGCGTGGATTTCGGCAACCAGACCCGCTACTGCATGCAAAAATGCGGCGCGTTTGCATTCTGCCGCGAAGGCTTCCACTGCGTCCTCGACTTCCCTCGACTGGACGACCCCGACCGGATGTATGCCCCGTTCTGCAACCAGGCGGCCAGCCCACCCGTCACGGACGTCATCGAGGCACCTGTGGACAACGGCCCAATCTGACGTCCTCATGAAACAATATGATGGTTCGCTCCGATATGCAGGCCAAGTCCGCGCCGTGATTTGACCTGGGGAAACGCCCCGCCTAGAATGGACGTCGCGGTAGCCCGGATGAACGTTCACCGGAGTCCACCGCATGATCCCGAACGACTGGCAAGAGGTCCATGGACGACCGACCCACTTGGCACCCGTCAGTGCCGAACCGAAAACCCCCACTTCTGCCCGAATCCCTTCAGGATTCGCAGACACTGGCGACGGCGATCGTCCAGGCCGCGTGGTCGAAGAACGCCTACCAGACGCGAATATTCGACGTCCGGAAGCTGGTCGACTACACGGACCTGTTCGTGATCCTGACGGGCCGGTCCGAACGCCAAGTCGCGGCGATCGCGGATGCGATCGAGGCGGATTTGAAGGAACAGGGCGCTGCGCCAGCCGGGATCGAGGGCCGCAAGACTGCGTCATGGATCCTGCTGGACTTCGGCAACGTCGTGGTCCACGTCTTCGAGAAGGGGACTCGGGAATACTACGACCTGGACCGATTGTGGGCCGACGCACCGCAGATCGAGGTCGAGGAACCTGCCTGGGTGCAGGATTTCGCGCGGATGGAATCGGACCCCGGATTCTGACGTCACCGCCGGCCCTGACCCGCCTTGCCGGCATCATGGCTTGCCACGCCCGCCGCACTACCCACCAAATCCTGGAAACCCTCCTTCCCACGCGATGCCTGGGATGCGGCATTTACCTCCCGACCGGCAGACGCGCGTTCCCGCTGTGCCCCACCTGCAGCGCACAGGTCTTCCCGTCATGGGAGGCCGCCGACGAGCCGGCCGCCATCGGAAAACCTGACGTTCACGCGCACGCCGTCTTTTTTTACACGGGGCTGATCCCGGACCTGGTTCTGCGGCTCAAGTACGGGCGCGATTTCGCGGCGGCGCGCCCACTTGGACGCCTGATGGCCGCCGTAGCGCTGCGCACCAGACTCTGGCCGTGCGATTGCGTCGTCCCCGTACCCAGCGCCCGCAGCCGCCACAAGGCCCGTGGTTACAACCCAGCGGGCCTGCTCGCGGACACCGTCGCCCGGACGCTTGGTTGCCCAGTCGAGCACCATGCACTGGTCCGTACAGACGACGGTGGAAGCCAAGGCCGGTTGGACCCAGACGCGCGACGACGCCGGGTCGCACAGGCGTTCACGGCGGGCGCCCAGCCCCCGGCCGGGCAACGAGTTCTGCTGGTCGACGATGTATACACGACCGGGGCAACCCTGACGGCTTGCGCGCTGACGCTAAAACGACACGACGCCCGCGTCGTAGGCGCCGTGACATTCGCCCGAGCGGTCCCACCAGACTTCTAAGGCGAATCGCGGCGAAGACGGGTGAATTGAGGGCCACCCCCATCATTGACATCCCCCAGCCTGTCCGGTACGTTCGGCCCCCGGAACCGTTTTGGCCGACCATCACGGAGTAACAAGTGAGCAGGACACGCGCACCCGATGGCACCGGTGGCGACCCGACCTTTTCGGGACCTTCGGTTTCCTTCGTCATCGCTGCCTTCAACGAGGCGCCGACCATCGGAGCCGTGATCGCGGGCATCCGCACCCACACCTCGAACCTCCTGGAGGTGATCGTGGTGGACGACGGCTCCGCCGACGAGACCGGCGCTGTCGCTGCCGCAACCGGGGCCACAGTGATCCGGCTGCCTCGCAACCGTGGGAAAGGCGAGGCGCTTCGGGCCGGCATCCGTGCGGCGACTGGCGACGTTTTGATGTTCATCGACGCCGACGGCCAGGACGACCCGGCCGAGATCCCGCTGCTGCTTGAAGCTCTGACCCCGGACATCGCGATGGTGATCGGTTCCCGCTTTTTGGGCACGTTCCTCGAAGGGTCCGTCACACCACTGCACCACCTGGGCAATCGCTTCCTCACGGGGGCTTTTAACCTGCTGTTCGGCACCGCATTGACAGACACACAGGCCGGCTTCCGAGCGGTGCGCCGCAATGCACTGCGCCCGGACACCCTGAGAGCTGTCCGCTACGAGATCGAGGCCGACGTGACTCTCCAGGTTTTGCGCGCAGGCGGCCACGCCATCGACGTGCCAGTGACCCGCGCAGCACGAACCCACGGGCGATCCGATTTCCGGTCCTTTTACGATGGCACGCGCATCCTCGCGCGCATGGTGACGGGCCGACTTGGTGTGGCGGTCGGTCGCTGAGCCGGTGGCGCATCCGCCGCATGTCCGGCGATACCGATCGGTTTCCAGGTACCTGGTTCGCCCCTCCGGGACGGCTGGAATAATTCTTGCTCGCCAGCGTTGCTGCCGGCGACTTGGGATCCACCAGGAGTCGACATGATCGCTGTCAGCAACCTCGTCCGGGACTACGGCCCTATCCGGGCGCTGGCGGACGTTTCGTTCACGATCGAACGGGGCCAGGTCGTCGGCCTGCTTGGCCCCAACGGGGCGGGCAAGACGACATGCATGAAGGTTTTGACGGGCTTTATCGCGGCCACATCTGGAGACGTGACGATCGACGGTCGCGACATCGTCGAACACGGCGTCTCGGTCCGCCGCCGCATCGGCTACCTGCCGGAAAACGCACCGGTCTACCAGGACATGCGGGTGCGCGATTACCTGCGCTTCGTCGCACGGGTGCGCGGGATCGAACCGACCCGCATCAGCGAGCGTATCCAAGCGGTCGCAAAGACGGTTGGCGCTACGAACGTGTTGGACCAGGACATCGCTACGCTGTCGAAAGGCTACCGCCAGCGGGTTGGCTTGGCGCAAGCGATGGTCCACGACCCTGAAATCCTGATTTTGGACGAACCGACATCGGGCCTGGACCCCAACCAAATCGTTGAAATTCGCGAACTAATCAAGGAATTAGGGCACGACCGAACCGTGATCTTGTCGACCCACAACCTGCCAGAGGTCATGGCAACCTGCAACCGAATCCTGCTGATCCACCGCGGGCGCTTGGTGGCCGATGGCACGCCCGCCGAGATCCAGGCGCAGCACGGCGGCCACAACACGGTCTGCCTGTCCATCGCGCCCGGGGACGCCCCGGCGGTGATCGCCGAACGGTTGGGTGCCGTCCCAGGCGTCACGGAGGTCACCGCGATCGCCCCTTCGATCGAGGGTGTGACCGAATGGCGGGTCGAGGCCGAGGGCGACACCGACGTCCGTCCGGAATTGTTCGGCTGCGCGGTGAAGCATGGCTGGACGCTGCTGGAACTACACCGCGAGCGGCAGGACCTTGAGACTATCTTCCAGCGACTGACACGAACCTGACGTGGAGGACTGATGCGTAACATCGCCGCAATCACCCGACGCGAGTTTTTCGCGTACTTCGGGTCGCCCACCGCCTACATCGCTATCGCGTTGTTCTTGGCACTGCTCGGCATCACGTTCTTCTTCGAAATCCCGTTTTTACTGCCCAAAAGTGCGTTCTTCGACGCGCACGTGGCCGATCTGCGCCCGCTGTTCGAGTGGATGGTGTTCCTGTTCGCGATCCTGCTGCCGGCGATCTCGATGCGCCTTCTGGCCGAGGAACGCAAACTGGGCACGTTGGAACTGCTGTTGACGATGCCTGTTACCGAGACCGATGTCGTTTTGGGGAAACTCGGCGGCGCTGTCGGTTTCCTGCTGGTGGCGCTGACCCTGACACTAGGCTACCCGATCCTGGTGTCGGCCCTGGGGCGCCCTGACATCGGGCCACTAATCGGTGGTTACCTGGGCGTGCTGCTTGTCGGCACCGCCTACCTGTCGCTGGGTTTGATGGCCTCGGCGTGGACATCCAGTCAGGTCGTTGCCTTCCTGGTGGCGATCGTTATCTGCGCCGCGTTCACGTTCATCGACCTGGTGCCAGAGGCGCTGGGCTTCCACGCGATTCCGG
The DNA here is from genome assembly GCA_964531595.1 of uncultured Anaeromyxobacteraceae bacterium. Classification (GTDB taxonomy): domain Bacteria; phylum Myxococcota_A; class UBA9042; order DTJE01; family DTJE01; genus DUVQ01. Next base: position 2,856 of record CAZHDQ010000030.1, on the reverse strand, counting down.
CATTCGAGATGCTGTCGTTCAACCACCATTTCCGGTCGATCGCGCGCGGGGTGATCGACTTGCGAGACGTGGTGTTCTTCGCGTCGGTTGTGATCGGCGCGATCACGCTGACGACCTGGTCGCTCGAGTCCCGCAAGTGGCAGGGGGCATGACATGGCGACGAAGAGCGGACGTATTGCGCGCCGGAATGCGGCGCTGACGGTAGGGTTGGTGCTGGCCATCCTGGTGCTGGCGAACGTCGCGATCCAGTGGGTACCCCTGCGACTGGACCTGACCGACACGCAGCGCTACCGACTGTCCGAAGTCAGCCTGGGGGCGGCCCGGGCGCTGGACGGCGTCGAGGTACAGGTCTTCGTTTCCTCGGACCTGCCGAACAACATCTCGGACAACTGGGGCCGCAAGAGGGATATTCGTGGTGTCGCCCGCGAGTTCCTGGACCGCCTGGCCGAGTACGAGGCCCGTTCGGGCGGCCGGATGTCGGTCATGCGCGTGCACGAAAGCCGCGACAAGACCGCGACACTGGAGGACAAGGCCCGGGACGCGAAACTGGAACTGTTCACTGGAAAGGAGGCCGAAATCGAGGGCGGACGGCTGGAATTTCGTAAGTACGCACTGGGCGCTACGTTCCAATACCGCGATCAGGTCGAGGTGCTGCCGCTGGCGCTGGACCCCGAGAACCTCGAGTTCGAGATCACAAAGCGTTTGGTGCGCCTCAAGGAAAAGTCTGACCTGTCCGGCGGCATGCAACCGGTCCTGGCGGCGGCTTCGGGCATCGGCACGGCAGCCAAGGCGTGCGACGAAAAGATCCGGTCGTTCCAGGACACCGAGGCCCCGGATGGGGGCGGCGTGGCGGCCTTGGTCGGAGGCAGTAGCGGGTTCGCGGCCACCGTGCACGCCAAGGCGGTTGAAATGAAGCAGACCTGCGACGCAGTCGCGGCCCAGGTAGAACGGGCGCGTCCGCTATCAACAGATAACGAACTCGTGGCGCGATTGGTCGAAACCGCCGAGGCATATGTCGATGCTGTCGATCACCTAAGCCGCCTGGCTGCAGATCCAGAGTCAGACGAATCGGCACTTCGGCTGCTGGCCGATCGACTCGTTCAGATCGGCGCGCTGGTCGACAATGATGCAACCGCCATCAAGGATTCCCCGGGGCGCAAGACCATCGGATTCTTGTGCGGTCACCGCGAATTTTGCCCGTTTGCAGACCCTAGGCAACTGATCCCGGCCGAACTGTTGCAGATGCTGGGCCAGGCAAACCCGCTCATCGGCCAATTCGCCCAGACAGCGGGCCGTATCGAGCAGCAGATCAACCAGGTCAACGAACAATTGCGGCACGGCCTGTTCGAAAAACAGGATCTGCAAATCCGGCGCGTGGATGCCGGCCAGCCGATCCCCGACGACGTGGCGGCCCTGGTGGTATTTGGCGCTCAGCGGCCGATGTCGCCCAGGGACCAGTACGAAATCGACCAGTTCCTGCTGTCGGGTCGGTCCGTGCTGGTGTTCCTGGATACCTGGGACATCGCGGTCTATAACCTGCGCCCCGCCGAGGACGGCTTAGGAACCGATGCGCTGGTCGCAGACGAGGTGCATCGCGAGGCGTGGCCGACAAACCTGTCCGATTTCTTGGCGCACTACGGTGTCCGACCGATGGGCACCATGGTTGTCGAACCACAGCGGCACGAGGCGATCACGGTGCTCCAGGTGCAGAAGCAGGGCCAGTTCACTGTGCAGGGCCACCGGTCGTTCCCGTTCCCGCTGCTACCTACGTTCGAGGACATGGACCGATCCCACGTGCTGGTCCGCAACCTGCCGTCATTGACCCTGCCGTACGCGACGACCCTCCAGGTCACCGACGCCGCGCGCAGCGATCCGGAGCTCGCGGTCGAAGAACTGATCCGGTCCTCCGACGAGGCAATAGCCACCGTCGACGACATCCCGGTGACTCCGCAGCAACTCGCCACGCGCCTGCCCGCCATGGTGCCCAACGGACCCCACACGGTCGCAGTCGCCATCAAGGGCCGTTTTCAATCGTTCTTCGACGGCAAGGATATTCCGAAGGCTAATGCGAACGAAGGCGAGGCGGCAGAAGCCCCATTCCGTGCCCAGGGACGCGGTCGCCTGCTGGTGGTCGGATCAAACCTGGGCCTGGAAAATCTTTCGGTCGAACGCGTATTTGAAGGGTTTTCGGCCGGACAACTGACCTCTGGAAGAACCGATTTCTTCCTAAAGCTCCGCAACTACGTCGCCAATTTGCAAAACTGGCAATTACGACTGGGCCAGATCGGACCGATCGTCCAATCCAATCTTGATTTCTTGCACAACGCACTGGACTGGGCCATCCAAAACGAGGCACTGGTCGACATCCGCTCAAAGGCCTGGACGCAGCGCCCAATCCAAAACGTGTCGACCGTAACCCGGACCACCGTGACCGTGGGGATGATCGTGGGACTGCCCCTGGCGTTCGCGCTAGCCGGCCTGCTCCGATTCGCAACCCGGCGACGACGGGGACGATAGCGGCGGAAACGACATGAACAAAAAGGTGCGAATCCTGCTGGGGCTCTTTTTGGTCCTGCTGGCAATCGTGGCCGCTGCACAGTTCTGGCCGCGCCCCCAGGCACCCGAACTGCGACTCGCCGGTTGGGGCCCTGGCCGGCAAACCGAACGGGTCGACGAAGATAAGCTAATCGACCGTATAGACCTGGCCATCGGTCCCCAAGCGGCCGTTTTGACGCGTTCGGACGAGGGCTGGCGGCTGGAACCCCCAAAAGGAGTGCTGGCGGACCAAACGAAGGTTCAGCAAATCCTGGAGGGACTGCGGGAAGATGTTGTTTCGCAACTCGGCAGCCTTTCCAC
>CAZHDQ010000029.1:0-13079 GCA_964531595.1 uncultured Anaeromyxobacteraceae bacterium | reverse complement strand
CTTGTGACTCAGGCGGGCTACGTCGCCTTGCCCGCGAATCCCGACTGGTACAAGGTCGCGTTCCCGCCCGTTGGTGATGGTATATCGGGTAATCGTGGGGGCATGCCACGGATTCGACTGTCCCAAAACCCCGAAAATGCATACAAAATGCGAATTGTCACGGCCTCATGCGACGTGGCGACAACCGGTTGCAACTCGACGTCGTTTGGCAGCGGGGGCACCGACTGGACCGTCACCGATAGCGTGGCGCCCAATGCCTTCTACGGCCATGATGACCCCTGGCCTTCACAGGTGTACGTCCATGTGTACCGAGTGAATGCGGGGCCGGACTGCCGGCCTTACGAACTGACTGTGACGCGGTAACGGATCATGTGCCTGATGCGGGCTTCCACTAGAAGGAGGATGCGATGAGCTGCCTCGGACGAAGGTTTTTGGGGAGATGGAACCACCGCCTGTCCTGGTTGGTGTTCGTACTCCTGATGGCCATGGGGGGTGTTGCTCAAGCCGACGATATAGCGGTGCGAGCGTTTCGACCGTCCCTGCACGGTGGGGACACCCTGGGGATCCGGACGGCCAACATGCCCGAGCCCTGGCAGTTTGGCGCAGGCGTTTGGTTCGACTATGGCTTTCGACCATTGCGGATCGACGGCGGCCCGGATCTGGTCACTCACATGGGCATCGCCGACATCTACGCGAACCTCAGTTTCACCCGTTGGCTCAATGTCGGCATCGGCCTGCCGCTGCACTTCGTGGATGGTCCCGGCCTGCGAGAGTTCGCGGTGGGCGATCTGCGGCTGGGGTTGAAGGCGCGTATTTTGGGCGGGAACGGACGCGGGGTTGGGCTGGCCTTCCAGCAGGATCTGACCTTCCCGACGGCGTCACAGGATGCCTGGGTCGGGGATGAACTGGTTACCGGCACCTCGCTGCTGGTGGTGGACTGGTCCAGCAAGGGTTGGAACGTCGCGATCAACCTGGGGGCGCGCTTGAAGAAGCCGGTGGAATTTCAGGTGGGCGGCAGTAACGTCCACGAATCCGGACACCAACTACTGATCGGCGCCGGTTTCGTAGCGCCGCTGATATGTGGGCGCCTGGAAGCGCTGGGCACCCTGGAGTTTCGGACGGCACTGCTGGATCCGTTCGCGTCGGAATACGACAACCAGATTGACATGCTGGCAGGTTTGCGGGGCCATGTACGCGGGGTCACGCTGACGGCGGCCGCGGGGGGCGCACCTTTGAAGGGTTACGGGAGCCCGCTGTTTCGGGGCGTCTTTTCGGTCGGGTACGAGGGTAAGCCAGTGGCGAAGGGATGTCCGTCGGACCGGGATCGGGACGGCATCTGCGATGCGGACGACCTGTGCCCTGACGAACCGGGTCCGGCGTGGACCCAGGGCTGTCCTGACCGGGACGGCGACGGCGTGCCGGACCACAAGGACGCTTGCCCCGACGAACCGGGTCCTGCGTGGACCCAGGGTTGCCCAGATCGGGACGGGGATGGCGTGGCAGACCACGAAGACGACTGTCCTGACGTACCGGGTTCACAGGCGTTGCGCGGCTGTCCACCCGAGGCGCCTCTGCCGATGACGTCGGATGAATGGGTGCAGACGCCCGTGGCGCAAGTCGCTCCGGTGGTGGCACCGCGATTGACAATTTCGGACCAGGTGTTGTTCGGCTTTGACAGGTCGGATCTTACGGCCGAGTCTCAGAGTGAGTTGGAGTCGGTGCGCCGCTTCCTGTCGGATCATCCGGAGGTGACTCGGGTTCGCATCGAAGGCTACACCGACTCGGTCGGGGCCGAGTCATACAACATCGGCTTGGCCAATCGCCGCGCCGAGGCCGTTCGGCGGTGGCTAATCGATCGAGGCGTCGAGTCAGGGCGTCTGGAGGCGGTGGGCCTGGGGCGTTACAACCCGGTCGAACGCAACGATACGTCCGATGGGCGTCGGCTGAACCGGCGCGTGCAGTTCCTGGTACTTGAACCGTAGTCGGTTCTCCCGCCCGTCGCTGCCCCTTTAGTCGACCCAACACGGGATCATCGCAGGACCAGCCGATTTTGTCGGACTCACACTCTTCATGAACGGGTGAAATTCGTTGTTATCCTGGGAAGTTTTTGTGGGACCCGATCAAGGCGTTGGCCGAGTTGGCCTGGGTGAGTAGGCCGTCAGTCATTGAAAATGTAGTCGTACCAAAATTTCTTACTCCGGTCCGCGGTCAGGTCGACGTGGATGTGCTTGATCTGCGTGAACTCCAGCAGGCCGTGTGGCCCCAGCTCCCGGCCGACGCCCGACTGCTTGTAGCCACCGAAAGGCGCCAGCGCGTTCAGCAGGTGGAAGTCATTGATCCACACGGTGCCGGTGCGGATGCGTTTGGCAATTTCAATCGCCTTGGGGATGTCGCGTGAAAACACCGCGCCCCCCAGCCCGTAGATGCTGTCGTTGGCCTGACGGATCGCGTCGTCCAAGTCGTCGTACCGGATCACCGATAGCACCGGGCCGAAGATTTCTTCCTGGGCGATACGCATGTCGTTGCGCACGCCGTCAAAGATCGTCGGTTCGATGAAGTAGCCCCGATCCAGGCCTGCCGGCCGCTTGCCGCCGCACAACAGGTTGGCACCCTCCTTCAGGCCGATGTCGATGTAGCCGTTGACCGTCGCCAACTGCGCCTTCGATACCACCGGGCCCATTGTCGTTTCGAAGTCCTGGGGGTCGCCAATCTTGATGTGCTGTACCCGCTCCAGCATCCTTGCCACGAACACGTCGTAGATTGACGATGGCACGAAGCAGCGCGTTCCGGATTCGCACACCTGCCCCGCGTGGAAGAACGTGCCGAATAAAGCGCCGTCGACTGCTATATCCAGGTCGGCGTCGTCCAGCACCAGCGAAGGGCTCTTGCCACCCAGTTCCAGCGTGACCTTCTTGACCGTGTCGGCGGCCATCTTCATCACGGCCCGCCCCGTTTCCGTCGACCCGGTAAACGCAACCTTGTCGACCATCGGATGGGTACACATCTCGGCGCCGACCGTCGCCCCCGACCCGATCAGCAGGTTGAATACCCCTGGGGGCAGGTCCGCGTCAGCTATCGCCTTCGCCAGCATCAACGCGGTTAGCGGCGTGTCCGACGCCGGTTTCAGCACGACGCTGCACCCCATGATCAGCGCCGGTGCGGTTTTCCACACGGCCATCATGAACGGGAAGTTCCACGGGATGATGCCCGAACACACGCCCAGCGGTTCCCGGTTGACGAAATTCCATGACGTGGACGGAAAATCGACCCATGGCAGCGGTTCATAGGTCGGGAGTTTTTCGCCCATCTCAACCAGCAGTCGGAAGTGCTCGATGCCGACCGGCACGTCCATCATTGTCGTCTTGCGGATCGTCGCGCCGCCGTCGCGCGATTCGATGTCGGCCAGTTCGGGCTCCATGGCCCGCAGATTTTCGACCACCTTGTACAGTCGCTGGGCACGATCCTTTGGCGCCATACCGGCCCACACACCCTCGTCGAACGATCGGCGCGCCGAGGTGATCGCGCGCACCGCATCGTTGCGCGTTGCGACTGGCACCTCGGCGATCGGTTCCTCGGTCGCGGGGTTGAAGGTCGGTCGAACCTCGCCCGTTTCGGCATCGCAAAACTGTCCGTCGATGAACAACTGGTGGCGGTCCATGAGCGCCTCCTTAGGTGGGAATTGCTGGACGAAAGTTTAGCATGTTCCGAGAATTGGAATGGCCGTGATCCGGATTCGTTCCAAACGCTAGCCGGACACGCGGCCCATCAGCAGCGCCACCAGCACGCCGGCTACAGCGACCGGCACCACGTACCGAATCAGCAGGTGCCAGACCCGAAACAGGGGCATTGGAACCTCGGGCAGTTCCTCGCGCTTCTCGGCGTGCGTCAGCGCCCAACCGACAAAGATCGCGATTCCGATGCCGCCGACCGGCAGCGCGATGTTTGAAGCGAAGTAGTCGAACAGATCGAACACCGTCTTGCCAAGCAATGTGAAGTCCGACAGCAGGTTGAACGACAGGGTGCATGGGATGCCTACCAACGCGATCACAACGCCTGCGGCCACCACTGCCACTGGGCGGCGCAGGCCCCGCTCGTCGATCAGGTACGACGCAACGACCTCCAGCAATGAAACCGTGGACGTCAGCGCCGCGAAACAGATTAGCAGGTAGAAGCAGACGACCAGGACGCGACCGCCCGGCATGTGCTGAAAGATCACCGGAATCGCAGTGAACAGGTTGCCGACGCCGGACCCCTTCATCACCAGCCCGTAGCTGAAGATGCTGCCGAAAATGATGATCGACGCGGTCAGCGCGACGGCCGTGTCCAGCGCGACGATGGCCAGGGCGGATGTACCCACCTTGTCCGACCGCTTCAGGTAGGACCCGTAGGTCAGGATCGCGCCCATGCCCAGCGACAGGCTGAAAAACGCCTGACCCAGGGCATACAACAGCATCTCGAAAGTGACGTCCGACAGGCGAGGTTGGAACAAGAACCCTACGGCACGCGCCCCGCCAGGCAGTGTCATCACCCGGATTGCCAGCACGGCCAGCATCGCCAGCAGCAGCGGCATCAAAATCCGGTTCCATCGCTCGATGCCCGCCTTGACGCCGCCCAGTACGACGCCGATGGTCAGAGCTATGAAAATCAGGAAGTACCCGACCATCTTTCCCGGACTGGCCAAAAAATCCTGGAATAGAGCGACCGGGTAGGCCTCCAGTTTTTTCTCGCGCATCGCCTCGTCGAATGCGACTGGGTCGGCGTGGGCGGCGCTGAAATCTGCGATGGCCTGTTCGCGCGTCATTGCGACGTTGCCGGTTGCTTCCTTCGCCTCTGCCCAGACGCGGTCGAATACCGCGTCGTCCGACACGTGCGACTGGTAGTCGGCGAATTCGAACGTAACGGATTTGACGACGTACTCGGCGGCCCAGCCGGCGACGACTGTGTAGTAGGACAGGATCACGAAGCCCGCCAGCAGTCCCAGATAGCCGATGCCCTTCCAGGCGGTGCCGGGCCGCAACACCTCGAACGCCCCAACAGGGCTGCGACGGGCACGCCGGCCAATAAGGATCTCGGCCATCATCAGGGGCAGGCCGACCAGTGCGACGCACGCCAGGTAGAGGAACACAAAAGTGCCGGCGCCGTGCTGGTCTGACTCGCCGCCGCCGAACCGGTACGTCAGGTAGGGAAATTTCCACAGGTTGCCCAGGCCAACGGCGCTGCCAGCGGCGGCCAGCACGAAGCCCAGACGGCTGCCCCAGTTACCGCGGTCAGGAGGGGGAGCGGGATCGGACATCGGCTGCCTCCGAGGTCAGGTTCCAGGATTTGGCCTTCGGGCCGCGTCCGCCGCGCCCATCCGGTAGAAGCGGTCCTTCGCGACTCCTGGTGCGTAGGAAACCAGGAAAATCGCCGGATTGTCGCCCGCTGGATCGGAAGGGTCAAGGGGAAAGGCCCCGTGGAATGCCAGCTATCCGGGCCGATCGCCCGACGTGACCCCGATTACCCCTTACCCGTGAAATTCATGTGTGTTGCGGTGCGGTGGGTCGTGTGGAGACGCTAGATATTGCCTTTTTTGTACGCGAACCAGCCCCAGCGGGCGACGGTCCACAGCCATGGCAGCAGTGGCGGGTCGTTCGGGTAGGGGGTCACTCCGGTGCCTTCCGGGACCTCGATGCCGGCCTCGGCCAGCACTTCGCGGGTGTGGGCGCCCCGCAGCGGTGACGGTGCTACCTCGACCGGGGGCGTTACGGACAGCGAAAACGGGATCGGCTGGAACGTCATGGGTTTCGAACATCCGTCGTACGTGCGCCGGACGACGGATGGCGGGCGGTTCGGGGAACGGGCCGCCACGGACTCGGGCAGGTGCTTCAACCTCGGGATCGCGACAACACCGACAGTTGCCGACACGCCGGCCTCGGCCATCGTTTGCCGCCAGGCGCCAATCCCCATGCGTCGCAGGCGTGCCGGCAGCGCCGGGAGCTTGATCGAAGGTGCCTGCATCGGCGTGGATGGTTCCAGGTGGCGGAGCCAGGTCAAAACATCGGCCCAAGGACCCGCGACGGCCACGAATCCGCCTTTGGCCCGGGCGACCCCGCCCACGACTGCGCGTCCCGGATCGTACGCCAAGTCGACGCCTCGGGCGCGGGCGGCAGCCAGGGCGGCGTCTCGCTGCGAATCGGCGACGCGGGTGATCTGCAACAGCACTGCGACCCAGGTCAGATGCGTCGTTACGAACGCGCCCTGGCCGGTCCGCTGGCGGTGGTACAAACCGAACAGTGTCGCCAGTGCCCCCGTCAGGCCTGACCCGATGTCGATCACCGGCGTGGGCAGCAACTTGGGCGTGCCCGGGGGGCCGTACGCGACCTGGATCCCTGACACTGCCTGGACGACCTGTTCGAAGCCCGGGCGGTCCTTCCAGGCGCCACGATCGCCGTAGGCGTTCAGATGGGTATAGACGAGCCCAGGGTGGCGTACTCGCATCGTGTCTGGGTCGATGCCGACTTGTCTGGCGATGTCCAAGTGTCGGTAGTTCTGGATCAGGGCGTGTGGGGCGAACTTATCCAGCACGGCTTGGACCTGTGCTTTGCCTTCGTCGGTCGTCGATCGGATCGAAACCGAGCGTTTGCCCGCGTTGAACAGCAGGTGAAACGACAGGGCCCAGTCCAGCGCGGACGGATTGCCGATGGACACTACATCGGCGCCCAGTTCCGCCAGGATGCGGGCGGCCGTGGGGCCTGCGATGATCCGCGACATGTCGGCGATCCGGAAGCCGGCCAGCGGAGGGCCGGGCGGCGTACCGTCCCGGGCGGTCGATGCATCAGCGTGGCAGTCGCCACCTGGCGGCGTCGCGTCCCATCGGGTGCGCAGTTCGACCAGCGCCGATGATTCGATTTGGCGAGGTCGTACGATCTGGGGCACGTCCGGCGACGTGATGCCGGGGCCCGGCGCGACGATCGGCCCGACCACCGGGTCGTCAATCCGACACGCGTCGTCCATGCCGGCGTCCAGCGAATCGGCCAGCCATTCCTCGATCGTTCGGACCTTGATGCAGCAGAGATCCCGGCCGATCAGATCCTCCCACTCGTCCGCTGACCGCTGTACGAAGATCCGCGTGTAGATGTCGATGATCGCCTTGGCCTCGGGAATCGACCCGATCTGGCTAGGGTCCTTGATCGTCTGGGGTGACAGCACCTTGCGTAGCGCGGCCACATCGGTGCCATGTCCCAGCGCTTCGAAGCGTTCGAGGATCAACGCGTTGTGGGCCGGCAGCGTGATATGCAGGTATACCCAGCGCCCGTCGCCGCAGCGCCAAGACCGCATGAACGGGGTAGCGGTCATCCGTAGAGGCATGAAGCCCCGGGGGACGCCCGCCTTCATCAAGATCAACAGGATTTGCGAGAACAACCCTGCCCCGTACCGGTTGGCCTCGACGTGCTGTCCCCGGCCATTGTCCAACCGGGCGATCAGCGCCGCGATTGTCGCGGACCCGGCGAACAGCGCGCCCAGCACCGTCGGGATCGGCAGATCGTGGTAGACGGGCTTGCCGAACGCCTTTTCGTATATGCACGCGGCACCGCCCGTCAGGGCATCGTGCCCAGGGCTATCGGCGTCCGGGTCGTCCGCGGGAAACGCCGGCACCGCGCAGTCGATCAGGCCTGGGTTGGGGCCGGCTCGCAGGGCGTTGAAATCGATGCCGATCGTTGTCAGTCTGTCAGCCGACGCATCAGTCAGCGCGACGTCGCAGCGGGTCAGGAGGGCGAGCAGGCTAGCCCGGCCTTCGCTTGTCGACAGGTCCAGTGAGGCGTCGGTCTTGCCCCGGCCCAGGATGGCGTTGAGCACCGGGTCATCGGCCGGCCGCTTTGGATCGGCCACTCGAATCACCTCGGCGCCCTGTTCGGCCATCAGCATGCCGATAATTGGTGTCGCGAGTCGTCCCTCGAACTCCACGACGCTGATCCCCTGTAGCATACCTGGCGTCGCTTTGGCCTGAGCCATGGGTCGTCCTCCCTTTTCCGTCATGGACCGTCGGGGCATTTTGCGTGGGCGGTGCGTGGGCGTCAAGCAAGACCGGGCTGGAATCGACCGCCTGCAAAGGATAGTGCGGCACGTTCCCCACCGGATGCCACCCGTGCTATCGTCTGTAGTCTTCGCACGGAGGAACCCGATGGTCGCTGAATGCTTCGCCCGTCGCCGCAGCCGTTTCCTGGATTCCATGAAGGACGGTGTCGCCATTTTCCCTTCGTGGCCGGTCCAGCGTCGCAATGCCGACCAGGACCAGGCGTATCGTCCCGATTCCGACCTGTACTACCTGACCGGTTTTGGCGAACAGGAATCCGCCGCGGTGCTGATCAAAGATGGCGCCAAGGTTCGCTACATTCTGTTCGTTCGCCCGCGCGATCCCGCTATGGAGCAATGGGTCGGGTACCGGGCCGGCATCGAGGGTGCCGTTCGCGACTTCGGTGCCGACGAGTCCCATTCCATCGAGGATCTGGATGCGCTGCTGCCGGTCCTCCTGGAGAACCGGGGCACGCTGTATTTCGAGTTCGGCCGTCAAGAGGAGTTCGACCGCCGCGTGTTTCGGATCGTCGAGGACTTGAAGTCGGGCGTGCGGATGGGCAAGTTCGGCCCCTGGACCCTGGTCGACCCGCGCACGATTTTGTGGCCGATGCGACGCATCAAGGATGACGGTGACATCGCCGACTTGCAGCGCGCGGCCGACGTGACGGTGGCCGGTTTCAAGGCCGCCATGCGCGCGATTGTCCCCGGCATGAACGAGGGCGAACTGGCCGCGGTTCTGGAATTCGAGTTCAAACGGCGTGGTGCTCAGCGGGTCGGATTCGAAACGATCTGCGCGGCGGGCGACCATGCGACCGTTCTGCACTACATTACGAACGACGGCGTGATCGGCCCGGATGACATGGTGCTGATGGACGCTGGCGCCGAGGTCGATATGATCTCGGCCGATATCACGCGGACGTTTCCGGCCAGTGGGCGCTACTCGCCGATCCAGCGGCGCGTATACGAATGGGTGCTCAAGGCCCAGTATGCGGCCATCGAGGCGGTCAAACCTGGCAAGACCTACGACCAGGTTCACCAAGCGGCGCTTGAGGTGCTGGTTGACGGCCTGATCGAGCTGAATGCACTCAAGGGCACGCGCGAGCAGATCATCGAGGAGGGGACGTACCGGGCGTACTTCATGCACCGGATCGGCCACTGGCTGGGGTCCGACGTACACGACGTCGGTACGTACCATGTTGACGGTAAGTCGATCAAACTGGAGCCCGGTATGGTCATCACGATCGAGCCGGGTCTGTATTTCAAGGATGCCCCTGGGACGCCCAAGGCGTTGCGCGGCATCGGCGTGCGGATCGAGGACGACGTGCTTGTGGTCAAGGGTGGCCGTCGCGTGCTGACGGCGGGCGTGCCCAAGACGGTCGATGAGGTCGAGGCCTTCATGGCCCAACCTGGATCCTGGTGGGCCTGGCTGCACCCGGTGACTGTCGCAGGTTACGAAGCGGCGGCAGAACAGGACGCGCCGAAGCCGCCCAAGCCGTCGAAGCCGCCAAAGGCGCCGCAAACCGCCCTGAAGTCCGTGGGACCGAAGTCCGGGAAGAAGGCCGCACGTTGACCCCAGGGCTGGGCACGCCTGTTTCCGCTTGCGAGGGGTGACCATGGACCACACGGAAGACGAACCGCGGCCAGACGGTGGGGTTGCGGTGCCTTCGGATACCGTTACCCAGGATGCCCCGCCAGACTCTGCAGAGCCTCCCTCTGCCCTGGCGCAACTGCCCACCGTGCCGACCACAATTACTGTGCCGCTGCTGATCCTGGCGTCGCTGGCGATCGGGTACGCGCTGTACTTCATGCGACCGGTCCTGGTGCCGCTGGTCCTAGCGTTGCTGGTTTCCTATCTGGTGTCGCCTCTGGTGGACTGGCTGCAGGTGCGGGTTCGCCTGCCGAGGGCTTTCGGGATCCTGGCCGCTTTGATCGTCACTGCCCTGCTGTTCATGGGGATCGCGGGTCTGGTGTCGTCGTCGGTGCAGACGCTGGCGGTCAAGGGGCCGCAGTACCAGGCGCGTATCTTGCGACTGATCGACTACGGGACGGAAGTGACGCAGGGATGGACCCAACGGTTCATACCCGCGAAGGTCCTCGTCGAGGAGGTGATTGTCGCCCCGGAAAAGACCGAGCGGGTCGGGGCCACGCCGAAAAAGGGCCGTCGTGCCGTGTCGCCGGAGCCCGTCGAAGTCATGGACGACGAATCTGCTTCCACGTTGTCGGCCGGCGGAATGTTGCGTGAATGGGCCTCGAACCTTCCCTTTGCGGACATCTTGTTGCGGCTGCTCAACGGACTGGTGCTTTCAGCCGGAAATCTGCTGCTGGTGCTGGTGTTCGTCATTTATCTGGTCGGCGGCCGGACCCCGACGTCGCACAAGGACGGCCTGTTGCGCGAAATCGACCTGAGCGTCCGGCGCTATATCGTCATCAAGGTGGCGATGTCGGCGTTGACCGGCTTGCTGGTTACAGCGATCCTGACGATCCTGGGCCTGGACCTTGCGGTCGTGTTCGGGGTGCTGGCGTTCCTGCTGAACTTCATCCCCTCGGTCGGGTCGATAATCGCAACGCTGCTGCCGCTTCCGATTGCGCTGGTCCAGTTCGACTCGACAATGTCGGTGCTGCTGGTGCTGTTCATCCCCGGCGTGTTGCAGGTGACCATCGGCAACCTGGTCGAACCTAAAATCATGGGATCCGCGCTGTCGCTGCACCCGATCACGATTCTGTTGGCCCTGATCTTTTGGGGCATCCTGTGGGGGGTTGCCGGGATGTTGCTGGCGGCGCCGATTACAGCCGTGCTGAAGATCGTGCTGGACCGCGTGCCCGGTGCCACGCCGATCTCACGGCTGCTTGAAGGGAAGCTAACCGGGCCCGCTGCTGAATCATCGTGAACGCGTCCCGAAATCGGTTTCACAAACGGGAGTGACATGGATTTTTTGACATCGAGTTCGATCCTTGACCTGGATAAGCTGCCGCCCGACCCGGTGTTCGACCCGGGGGTTCGGCGGGCGCCGTCGCGTGGCCTCCGGCTGGATCGCGACGATATTGCACGTGCGCTGGCCAACGCGTTGCGATACGTGCCGAAGCGCTTCCACGAGGCGCTGGCACCCGAATTCCTGGAAGAACTGCGCACTCGCGGGCGAATCTACGGTTACCGGTTCCGTCCGGCTGGCCGCATCGCCGGTCGCCCGGTGGATTCATACCCCGGGCGCACGCTGGCTGGTCGCGCGATGCAGTTGATGATCGACAATAATCTGGATTTCGACGTCGCTTTGTACCCCTACGAACTGGTGACGTACGGCGAGACGGGGCAGGTGTGCCAGAACTGGATGCAGTACCGCCTGATCGGGCAGTATCTGGCTGAAATGACCGAGGATCAGACGTTGGTTGTGTCGTCGGGCCACCCCGTGGGGCTGTTTCCTTCACGTCCCGAGGCGCCTCGGGCGGTCGTCGTCAACGGACTGATGGTTGGGATGTTTGACAACCCGGACGACTTCCACCGACTGGCAGCTTTGGGGGTCGTCAACTACGGCCAGATGACCGCAGGCGGCTGGATGTACATCGGTCCCCAGGGCATCGTCCATGGCACGTACATCACGCTGCTGAACGCGGGGCGACTGTACCTGGGCATCCCGGCGGACGGCGACCTGCGCGGACGGCTGTTCGTGTCCTCGGGCCTGGGTGGGATGTCAGGCGCGCAACCCAAGGCGGTCGAAATCGCCGGCGGCGTGGGCATCGTGGCCGAGGTGGACGAAAGCCGCATCGCGACGCGCCACGCGCAAGGCTGGGTCTCGCGGGTATCGGCGGATCCGGCGCAATGCGTTGCGTGGGCGTCGGAAGCCGCGTCCGCCGGTCACCCCCTGTCGATTGCGTTCCACGGAAACGTGGTCGATCTGCTTGAATACTTGGACACACGGAAGGTTGCAGTCGACCTGTTGTCCGACCAGACCTCGTGCCACGCGGTCTACGAGGGTGGCTACACGCCTGCCGGGATGACGTTCGCCGCGGGGCGCGATCTGGCCCGCGACGACCCGTCGGCGTTTCGTGCGCATGTGGACGCCAGCTTGCGTCGGCACTTCCAGGTAGTGCGCCGCCTGGTGGCGGGTGGGGCGCACTTCTGGGACTACGGTAATGCGTTCCTGAAGGCGGTATTCGACGCGGGCGTGACCGAGGTTGCGCGCAACGGACGTGACACGAACGACGGGTTCGTATGGCCGTCCTACGTTGAAGACATCATGGGTCCGCTGTGCTTCGATCGCGGGTTCGGGCCCTTCCGCTGGGTCTGCCTGTCGGGGGCAGACGACGACCTGCGGGCCACGGACGCGGCAGCGATGGCATGCATCGACCCGTCCCGCAGTGCGATGGACCGCGACAACCACACGTGGATTCGCGACGCCGGGCGCAACGCGTTGGTGGTCGGTACGAAGGCTCGCATCCTCTACGCCGACGCCGAGGGGCGCGTGCGGATCGCGCAGACGTTCAACCGCATGGTGCGTGACGGCCAAATTGGCCCGGTTGTTATCGGTCGGGACCACCACGACGTGTCGGGCACCGATTCCCCGTTTCGGGAAACGGCTAATATTCGCGATGGGTCGAATCTGACGGCCGACATGGCGCACCAGTGTTTCGCTGGGAACGTCGCTCGGGGTATGACCTGGGTCGTGCTGTCCAACGGCGGCGGCGTCGGCGTTGGCAAGGCGGTCAACGGCGGCAACGGCATCGTGTTGGACGGTTCCGAAAGAATCGACGCGGTGCTGGCGTCAGGTCTGGACTGGGACGTGATGGGCGGCGTCGCGCGCCGTTCCTGGGCGTGCAACGGGGGCGCGATCGATACCGCACGTGCCTGGAACGGTCGGATGGCGGGGCGCGGGCACATCCTGCTGCCGTACGCCGCCGATTCGGACCTGTTGGCACGCACGGTCGATGCCGCTTTCGGGCCGGGGGTTGGCACTGAACGACCGACTTGACCAAAAAGCCAAAAGACCGTGTTTTTCGCGTTGACGGGCGGGTCGCCCTGGTGCAACCTC